>CAMBHM010000030.1 GCA_945867185.1 Legionella genomosp. 1 | reverse complement strand
CCAGTAAATCATACAGGCTTGGCTTGGCGGCGTACCCGGCGGGCACCATGAGGTTCATGCTGGCTAATATGGCAAAACCTAGGCCTAAATATCGTCGTATGAATTGGAGAAACGTAGTCTTACGCATGGGTGCTCCTGGTCAATTAAGATAATAATCCACTGTTCGATTCAGGAACGTTCGTCGCTCCACCTTGTATGTCACGTGGTTCAAGAAAAAGAGAGGTTTTTGGTTTTTGATAGGCGGGCTTGTTCGGAGACTTTATTTTTTCACTTATAATATCAGCTGATTGCTATTCATTTTCATCCCTATTGAAACATATATCGCAACACATCCAGATGAAATAATCTATCATCCGTTACCAATTGGTTTTTGACCATGGAATCATAAATTTCGTTGTATGGCAAGTCTTTTAAGGCGCGACATGTCTTCTACACTGTCTTCTACACTGTCGATCTCACCCAACTCGCCCAACCCGAGAAAACGGTCAAAAAGAAACCATAAATGACTCGGCAGGGGTCCTAAGAATAATGAAATCACGAAAAGTTCGGAAACGACTGGCTAAAGGTCGATTCCATTGATAAAGTATATCTATCCAGTTCAGGTTAGCCACTTCCTGAATAGGAAAAGCCTCAAACGGCCTGAGTTCGCTCAGGCCTTTTATTGTCTACTACTGGCCGTTGAGGTCGATCGCTTAAATTAAAATACCTAAATAAAATCACCACTCGACTCACACTTGCTGATGATCGCGCGATTTCAATCACCCGGGCTGCCTCACTGGGAATCACATCCCCCATTAAATACACCACACGTTCAAACGTCACGACCTTAAACGCATGCGGATCTACGGTTGAATCAGCAAATATTCGACTTCGGATCTGTGTAGTAATCCAGTCATCTTGAATCGCATTATCTCGCACCGATCCTACAGCAACTTGATTAAATAAACGGCGACAACCGGAAATCCCTCTTATACGCGCCAACAGCTCATCCCTTCTCTGTAGATCCGGCACACGGCCGACCAACAACAAGTCACCATTCAATACCGCGACTTCAACAGAACACTGAGGGCCTTTAAATCGTTGATCTCGATAAAACAATGCACGCTGCACGCGCGCTGCCAATTGAAAATCACTGAGACTTTTATAAAGATGATGGCGATCATACACCACTGTCGCCCCAGTCCAAATATTGCTAACACAACCTGAGAGCAAGATCCCAAGAAGGATCCCAAGCAGAATCCCTTTTAACCGATATAGAGCACTTCCCCCCATGCGCGGTTCCTAAGAAATATATTGAAAAACTTTAACCACTTTCGTAACACCGCTCACTTGACGTGCCACATCGACTGCGAGCAATGCTTGCTCCTGGGTGACAATCCCCATCAAATACACGGTCCCTTGTTCCGTCATCAAATGAATGGAGCCTGATTCCAAACCCTTTTTAGTGAGCATTTTGCTGCGCACTTGACTGGTAATCCACGTATCTTTACTTTGCGCTGCCAAGGACAAGGGGGCGGCCACCGTTATCTCGTCATATACCCGTCTCACATTCGGGGCTTTTTGAGCCATTTGTTCTGCCACCACCCGCAAAGAAGCGATAGGGGTTTGTCCTGCTAACAAGACCACTTGGTTATAACTGCTCACCACAATCCGAGAGTCTCTGAATCTTGGATCAGTCACAATGGCTTTATGCACCACATAAAAAATACGCGCATCATGCTCAATCATAGCGACGCTCCGTCTGTCATAAACGGCCATCCCCCCAGCAGCACCCACGACCATCACAGCCGCGCAACTAGACGCCAATAAACAACATAACAAGAGAACGATTCGATTTGTTTTCATATTTACTCCAACATTTGACCAAACAAGGATTGGTCGATTACATCGCAGAAACAATGCAAAATAAAAAGATGGGTTTCTCTGATTTGAGCAGCTCTGTCCCCGGGAACTCTGATTTCAATATCTTCTGGTCCCAAATGGTTTGCAAGCACCCCGCCATCACGACCATTTAAAGCAATGATATCCATTCCTCTGTCATGTGCTGCATGCACCGCATGCAATAAATTATTGGCATTCCCAGACGTAGACAGCGTTATCAATACGTCTCCTTGCTGACCGAGTGCCTGAATTTGACGTCCAAACAGATGGTCCGTTTGACCCTCATTCGTCACTGCCGTCAATACAGCACAATCCGTTGACAGGACCATCACCGGTAAAGGAGGACGCTCCACTTCAAAATGATTCAACATGGCTGCTGAGAAATGTAGGCCATTGGCAGCTGATCCGCCATTACCACAAACCATGATCTTATTGTCATTGAGTAAACAATTGACCAACCGCAATCCCGCTTTCGCAATCCCTTCAGATAAAAGATCGACGATTGCAATTTTGGCTTCAATGCTTGCCCCGAAAAGGTGCCGAATTCTCTCACTCATACATTAGTAGTCCGAACCAAATGCATTTTTTATCCAAATAAGCTCAGCGGGAACCCCCTCCAAACCCAACACATCAAACCGCAATGCATCTTGACCTTGTCGCTGACGTACCATCAGATAATATAAAGCGGTTTTTAATAATTTTTGTTGTTTATGCGGCGTGACACTCGCCATAGCGCCGCCAAATACCCGAGAAGCCCGTTTACGCACTTCCACAAACACCAAATGCTCTTTATCCTGCATGATCAAATCAATTTCACCGGTGCGAGAAGAAAAATTACTTTCAACCCATTGCAGGCCTTGTGAAACCAAGTACGTACGTGCTTGCTCTTCAGCCAAAAATCCTATGGTTTGTGACATAGCTCTCACTAGTGCTTTTAATTGATCAACTGACCTATCATGTGCTTTAACGCATGTTGATCATCATAATGGATGATCAACGCCCCTTTTCCTGTTTTGCTCTGCTTTAAACTCACCTTTGTTTGCAGTTGATCAGCCAAGGTTTGCAACACACCATCAAATAAGGGCTCAGCAGGAATCGCTCGCTTCGGCGAAGCCGTTGTACCTGTTTTCATCCGAGCAACGAACGCTTCGGTTTCTCGTACAGATAATTTTCTCGTGACAATCCAATCGGCCACTGATCGCTGTTCATGTTCTTCCAGCATCAACAATGCACGCGCATGCCCCATGTCTAGATTACCTTGCTCCACCATACGACGCACTTCAACGCAGAGATTCAGTAAGCGCAAAGCATTGCTAACAGCAGTGCGTGATTTACACAACACATCAGCAACTTGTTGATGTGTGAGCGCAAATTCCGTAGTCAAGCGATGCATGGCACGGGCTTCATCCATTGGGTTCAGATTTTCACGTTGTAGATTTTCAATCAGAGCCATGATCATGGCCGTTTCATCATCCACCTGCCGCAAGACCACCGGCACCTCAGTCATCCCTGCCAATTGGCAAGCCCGCCATCGGCGCTCCCCAGCAATGATCTCGTAGCGACCGGTGGAGATTTCACGAACCACCAAAGGCTGCAACAATCCTTGTTTTTTAATGGACTCTGTTAATTCCAACAGCGCCGCATCGTCCAATCCGCCGCGCGGCTGATATTTTCCAGGCTGCAATGACGACACCGACAATTTCAACTGAGAGGTCAACTTTTCCTCTGGGGCTGTTTGTAATTCGGATTGACTGAGTAGTGCAGACAAATTACGACCTAACCCACTGCGTTTAACGACCATGGCTCACCTCAACTCCGTTGAATTCTCCGAAACAGCCGCTTGCCGATTCATAACCTCAGAAGCAAGTACCATATAGGCTGCAGCGCCTGGCGATGTTCTATCATATTGAATAGCCGCAAGTCCATGACTGGGTGCCTCGGCAAGCCGAACATTTCTAGGAATCACCGTGCGATACACTTTATCCCCAAAATGTGAGAGCAATTGCTTAGACACCTCAAGACACAGGCGATTTCGAGCATCATATAGCGTACGTAATATCCCTTCGATGCACAACCGCGTATTCACTGATCCGCGTATTTGCTCAATGGTCGATAACAACGCTGCCAACCCCTCTAATGCATAGTACTCACATTGCATCGGAATCAACACCGAGTCCGCCGCAACCAATGCGTTGATAGTCAGTGTATTCAATGCCGGTGGACAATCAATCAAGATATAATGATACGTGCTTTGCAGCGGCTGGAGAGCCTTAAATAAAAACGTTTCGCGATGTGGGCGCTCCATCAGATTGACTTCAGCCACCGTCAAATCACCATTAGCAGGTATCAAATCAAACCCTGCTGTGGTGACCAAGCAGGCTTGCTCAGGCAAACAATCTCGTAATAATACATCATTCGTTGTGTGCACCAATGCATGCTTATCAACGCCACTGCCCATGGTGGCATTGCCTTGTGGATCCAAATCCACCAACAACACACGTTGATGATTGGCAGCCAAAGACGCCGCTAAATTCACTGCTGTAGTGGTTTTACCAACACCGCCTTTTTGATTCGCCAGTGCGATGATTTTTGCCATGACCATTCCTTGTTCCGTTCAACGTTCAACAACAATACAACAACGCTCACCCTCTATACCCAATACCGTATAGGACTCAACACGATAAGGGCGAGATAAAGCGGCCAATTCCTCCTGTGGGATGCGCCCCTTCATGGCAAGCCATACGCCCTTCTCAACAACAAGATCACGGGTCAATAACAGCATTTGTGAGAGTGTGCTGAATGCTCGACTCGTTACTGTATCAAAACCTTCTGCCGGACGATAGGCCTCCACACGAGTTTGCACGATCTGCACGTTATCCAGAGACAACACTCGTTTCGCCTCGCGTAAAAATCGTGTTTTTTTGCCCAAACTGTCCAACAACACCACTTGCCAATGCGGACAGGCCAATGCAAGGGGAATCCCTGGCAATCCTGCCCCACTCCCTACATCCAAAATACGCGGCCCTTTGATCCAGGGTAAAATAGCAAGACTATCCAATAGGTGGTGGGTGATCATCGCTTTTTTGTCTCGAATAGCGGTGAGGTTATAAGTGCGATTCCAAGTGTCTAGAAGCTCTATATACGCTAAAAAGCGTTCCAGCGGCAAGTCTAGATTCTCTTGAGTCAAACCTGCACGCAAGATCTCTGATAAGTTGGGGGCCTTCATGCCGTCAAACGCTTCTTCTTTAAATACACGAGCAACAACGACAAGGCAGCCGGCGTCACCCCTGGGATACGCCCAGCTTGCGCAAGCGTTGCAGGTCGTACGGCTGTTAATTTCTGAACAATCTCCGATGACAATCCTGAAATCTCCTGATAATTCATCGTCGCATCCAGGGCCATCTCTTCATGCTTGTGTAAGCGTGCAATGTCTAATTCTTGACGCTCGATATATCCCTTATATTTACTTTGGATCTCGACTTGTAATGCCACGTCTTCTGGAATCGATGGTAACGCTAAGGTCGCAACGGACTGCAAATGCAAATAGGTGATTTCAGGACGCTTCAAGACGTCCTCTGCCCGACAGTCATGCAACAAAGGTGCCTCAAGTGCTGAGCGCAACGCCTCATTATGCGAGACGCGAACCCACGTGTCTCTTAACTGTTGCTGGATTTTTTCAATGGTCTCACGCTTCTCACAAAACGCTTTCCAACGCACTTCTCCAACCAGTCCCAACGCATGTCCTTTCTCCGTCAAACGTAGATCGGCATTATCCTCACGAAGGGTCAAACGATATTCTGCACGGGAAGTAAACATTCGATAGGGCTCTTTCGTGCCACAAGTAATCAGATCATCCACCAACACGCCCAGATACGCCTCATCGCGACGGGGCGACCACAGTGGTTTATCTGCCCCATATAACGCCGCATTGATTCCGGCAATCAGGCCTTGAGCGGCTGCTTCTTCATAGCCAGTTGTGCCATTGATTTGTCCTGCAAAAAATAAGTTATCCACAGGTTTGGTCTGCAAAAAAGCGGTTAACCCGCGTGGGTCAAAATAATCATACTCAATGGCATAACCAGGACGCGTAATGTGCGCCTGCTCAAATCCTTTCATACTACGAACAAAAGCCCGCTGCACCTCAAAAGGCAAGCTCGTTGAAATCCCATTGGGGTACACCTCAAACGTGGTTAAGCCTTCTGGCTCAACAAAAATTTGATGTGCCATTTTATCAGCAAATCGAACCACTTTGTCCTCAATAGAAGGACAATAACGAGGCCCCACCCCCTCGATGATTCCCGCATACATGGGCGATTGATGCAGGTTTTCGCGAATGATATCGTGCGTCTCTTCAGTCGTATGTGTGATATGGCAAGGCACTTGTTCAGGATGGGTGGCCCCCCCGGTCATTAATGAAAAGAAGGGCACAGGGGTGTCCCCTGGCTGTACCACCATCTGCGAATAATCAAGTGTTCGGCCATCGATGCGAGGCGGTGTGCCGGTTTTTAAACGGCCCACCGGAAAGGCTAAATCCCGCAATCTATCGGCTAAGGCGATAGAGGGAGGATCCCCTGCCCGTCCACCTGATATTTGATTCGTCCCCACATGAATTTTTCCACCCAAAAATGTACCGACTGTCAAAACCACCGTTTTTGCATACAACCTCAAACCCAACTGAGTACGTACTCCTACGACTCTGTCCCCTGTCATCAACAGATCATCCACCGCCTGTTGAAATAAAGTTAATCGGGGTGCTGTTTGTAAGACATAACGAATAGCTTGACGATAGAGCACCCTGTCAGCTTGTGCACGAGTCGCCCGCACCGCCGGGCCTTTTGAGGCATTCAATATGCGAAATTGGATCCCAGCGAGATCGGCTGCATACGCCATGACGCCATCAAGGGCATCGATTTCTTTCACCAAGTGCCCTTTACCGATGCCGCCAATGGCCGGATTACAGGACATTTGCCCCAGCAGATCTAAATTATGAGTGAGCAGCAACGTTTCAGCTCCCATACGAGACGCTGCAAGGGCCGCTTCAGTGCCCGCATGCCCGCCACCCACGACGATCACGTCGTATTGTTTTTCAAGACTCATCAGATCTACTCAGATTTAGAAAACAAAGGAAGACATTATACCTTTTTTTCAGTTCAATTCCTAATCACTTTTACGCCGTCTTTGGCTCAGGGCCCATGACTCCGCTCGCTAATGCGTGTCGCTCAGAGGGCGCACCAAAAAACCCCTTTGCCAAGCTCATTTTAAACGGGGGCAACTGGGGATTCTTCTCAAAAAGACTATAAGCAGCCTCATCAAATACCGGCAATGCCAGCTGATCTGGCTGGAGTTGATTCAGCATCATCTTAGAAATAATCGCGACAGCGACTCCTACCGCCACCATCCCAAGGCCAATGCCTAACGGAAAAAATAGGAAAGAAAGTAATAAAAGCGGGGGTAGGAGGGCCGAGATCAGAATGGTATGCACTTGTTGTAATTGCTGATAGCGTACTTGCTCCCCTTCTTTATTAGAATCAGCCAATAAACTTCGAATTTGTAAATAAAGACTTCTTTTTCGATTATCTTCTATTGAAGTCTTAAATTCCCCCAACAACACTCCACACTCATCATACACAGCCTGTGCAGAGGCTCGTGATTTCTCAATCTTCAGTCCTGTGCCGGCAGCGACATAAACCATGTTTAATACAAAACATAAACTAGCCCCAATCACGCCCAGTAGCAAAGCTGTCGCTGGCGCAATGATGAAGGGCGGGAAAAAGAAACTGCAACACAATAAGAACGCCGTCATCAGGCTCACTGAATAAACCAAGTCATTGATAAGTCCATACCGTTTATACCGCCAATCCAATTGATATTGTGCCAACGTTTTCTGTAAGCTCGCCAATTGTACTTTGCGCTCTAACGTATCTGTTACTCCAAACTCATTGATGTCTTCTTGATATCGAGCCACTTCTTTATTGTGTTGCGTCTCTGCCTCATAATATCCATAGATCGCAGCCACCGTATCAACCAATAACAATCCAGTTGTTGCAACGTTCCCAAGCATCCCCATGAACCCACTGCCGATAAGCCAATAAAAGCAAGCCAGATTAGCTGTTCCCCAAATCAAGTCATTGATTATTGAATATTTTCTTTGTTCCCATTGTGTGGTGAATCGATCCTGCCAAGGAACTTCTCGCTCCGCCTGACTCATCCAGGGGCCTGCAAACGTATGTTTCAATAGCAGTGACAACTGAATCCCCAGGCGCGTGTAATACAAAATCCAACTCATATAGCCCGTATAGGGCCCAGGAGCTGCTATCGCGTCTTGCGCTTGTGTTTTATATTCAAACGACGAGGGAAACATCTCCAATGCTGAGAGGAGTGTTCCACCAGCCCAGACCCAATATAGCCGAAATACATTCACTTCACGCATCCATTTGAAGAGGCTCACGGTAACGCCTGAGCTTATCTGCTCAATGGTGTCTGCAAGCAGCGGCGCAAGCGTGGTTAATCCCAAATATTTTAGATGTTTCTCCGAGCATTTTAGATAGCTATTCAACTGTTCTTCAGACGTGTGCTCAACCTGAGCTTTTATAGTTTCTATATACCGAGCACATTGCAACAATTGTGCTCGTCGCATCAACCAATCTTGATGACGATCCTCATTCTCATCCAACTGATATTGAGCAGATAAGAGATAGAAGGTATACAAAAGATCCTGCTCCTGCACTTTTTTTTCTTCATCGCTTAAGTACTGCAGCAAGGCCGGATTGATTCTATTTAATCGATGGCTATAGATTTCAAGTGCAATCGCAAGAGACGCTCGACGGGAAAACAAATCTTTGTTTAAAAAAAAAGCAGCTGATTGGCCCTGTTGATAGTGATCAACAAACACCGCGCGTAATGCCTTCTGCTCATCACTGCTGAATGTTCGCCGATCCAAAAGCTGTGCAGGCATGATCACCCTTTCAGAAAATAGTCACCTCCGTTAATTATACGACAAAAAAAGCACTATGATTTTATTTTTTACAAACGGAATGAACTAGGGGTGAATGACCACATGCAGTTTTTCTATTTCAGCTCTATAATTCTCAGGAAGGTACGCCCAATCCATCATATCAATCAATAAAGGTAAATCACTGTCTCTGAACGCCTCTCTGAGTTTGGTCAGTTGTTCTATAGGTTTTTGCAAGGCAGAGGGGTTTCTTATCACAAGATCAAGATCACTGGCATCATGGTTACTGCCTTTTACTCGACTACCATAAGCCCAGACTTCTGCTCGTGGAACAATGTGCTGCAAAATAAATTGAATTTGCCTCATATCCTCTGATTTTAAATCAAGCTTTAACATGGTCTAGTACTTCTTTCAATCGTTTTGCATCATTGATAAATTGAGGCACTAGTTTTAACGTTTCTTCAGCAAAACCAATGCCGTAATCATGAGCAGTGTCATTCCGATTATCACGATAAGAAAACCACCGTTTGATTTCGTCAAGCGTCAGTAATCCATGTTGACTCGCATGGCGAAAAATATCTTTAAACACCAACTGATCTACCTCTTTTGGATTTGAAAAATAAGGTTTTAAGGCCTTTTTCAACAGTTTTCCTGACGTTTCTAATGTTAGTTCATATCCTTTCACAATGGCATTTCGATAAATCTCGTAGTCAAGACTATCCGGTTTATAGTGTGTTAGAAGCACGAGTGATTGCTTCAATGTTTCTATACAACGCCCCAGATGCTCAGTACTTAATGTCATGATCGCTTCCATTTTTCTGAATTCGATAGAGCGAAACCTTGGTCCTCATGCGACAACAATCGATTCATAATAAGACCTTCTCTTCATGGCATAACGGCACCACGTTCGGGCGATGATACACATCATCGAACCGCGTGATATCGTCTTCCCCTAAGTAAGTCCCGCTTTGCACTTCGATGACATACAAAGGATGCGATCCTAAGTTACTTAAGCGATGTAAGGTTTGTTTGGGAATATAAGTCGATTGATTGGCTGTTAAACGAAGGTGTACTGTATCATTGATGATATCTGCTTCCCCACTCACCACCACCCAATGTTCAGCACGGTGCTCATGTTTTTGTAATGACAATCGTGCACCTGGTTTGACCATCAAGCGTTTGACTTTGAAGGTTGGACCTTCAGCGAGCACTTCATACTGTCCCCAAGGACGCGATACACAGGGGTGATCAGAGATCAGTGCACCATGCTCTGTGCCAAACGAGCTGACCAGTTCTTTCACCTGCTCTGCATAACGCTTATCAGCCACCAGAACCGCATCCCGTGTGGCAATGATGATTTGATCTTGGATCCCAATCGTCGTGACCAAGAGATCTTCGCTGCTTATCAAACAATTTTTACTATCCTTCACTATCACCTTGCCTTGCAAGGTATTCCCTTCCGAATCTTGATCATTGGCGAGCGCGACGGCACTCCAACTGCCCAAATCGCTCCAAGCAATATCAATGGGGATCACCACCGCATTGTTGGTTTTCTCCATCACCGCATAGTCCATGGAGTCTTCAGGACAGGTTGCAAAGGCCAGGGCATCCAACCGGACATAGTCATGATGCACATGCGCTTTATGCACGGCTTCTTTCGTTTGATGATACATGAGGGGGGCATGCTGCAAGAATTCATCGAGACAAGTCCCCACTCGACCTACAAACATGCCACTGTTCCAATAATGATGCCCACTGTCTAAAAAGGCCTGGGCTGCTGCCTCATCTGGTTTTTCATGAAAAGCTGCGACAGAAAACACATTCGGCGCCAGGACTTCTTCTCCCTTGATATACCCATACCCTGTTTTAGGCTCCGTGGGGCGAATGCCAAACGTCACCAAAGCAGGTTCTTCTGCCGCATACGCCACCCCCTGAAGCATGGCGCGCTGCCAAGCTGCCTCATCCGCCACCCAGTGATCCGATGGTAAAATCAGCATCACGGCATGACGGCCAAACTGTTGATGGAGATAATGTGCGGCACTGGCAATGGCCGGGGCTGTATTTCGAGCAGTGGGTTCAAGCAGGTAGGTGACATCTGTTGCAATGGTTTCCAATTGATCTTGGCAAAGAAAATAATGGGCCTCATTGCTCACAATCAAGGTTTTGGTAGCCCTCAACAA
>CAMBHM010000029.1 GCA_945867185.1 Legionella genomosp. 1 | reverse complement strand
GCGCATTACCAACGCTGCTATAATGGGTGTTTTCAATGAGAGCAGTACCTGCCAGCGCGTATTGCAGCTCAAACTCATTTTCGGCTAGGCGTAATTGGTAGCGTTGGACGATGCGATCCAGCTCGGCATTTTGGATGTTGGGGTTGTAGCGTAACGCTAAGAGAATAGCCTCTCTTAGATGAAGATATCTTACTTTTTTTGAAGAGGCATTTGGTGAGGTAGGTAAATTGATCCAATGATCAAGGAGGTATTCTGGGTTGTGAATAGCTGCGGCTAGCCTGTCGTCGGGCGTGACTGGAGGCGGTTCTGGTAGGGCGTAGGCGCCAACGGAACAGGCCAAGAACAAACTCATGATCACGCATACACGTTGTAACATCGTACTCATTATTAGACCATTTAGTGAGGGAGTCCCGAAACTGAAAAGCGGCGCTTATCTTGTAAGCAGAGCGCCGTTAATGCGCCTCCCCAGTAACATCCTGTGTCTAGCGCATGAATCCGTTTATCGAGGGAGATCCCTTCTAAGGCGGCCCAATGACCAAAAATGAGATCGGGTTCGATAGGGATACGGTTTGGTGTAAGATACCACGGATAGAGATTTTTTGGGGCATTTTTTGGTGATCCTTTGTAAGACAATGCCAAATGACCCAAGGCATCACAAAAACGCATGCGGGTTAACCCATTGCATATAAAGCGTAATCGGGGGAGACCGGTCAGTTCATGTAAGGATTTATCGCCTTCATTACCATATAAATTGGATAGAAACAGTCGAAAATCATCGGCCCTTAAGGTGTGTTCGAGTTCTGTTGCTGCAGCCATGGCCGTTTTTAGATCCCAAGTAGGAGGGATTCCTGCGTGGCACATGACGATGTTTAGGACCTTATCGTAGCACAGCAAGGGTTGGTGTCTTAGCCAGTGGCCTAGATCTTCTTTATCAGGGGCCTCTAAAAGAGCGGCTAAGGTATCATCAGCATTATGCCAGGCAGATTGCCCAAATAGGTTGGCTAGAAAATGCAGATCATGATTGCCGAGGGTGATGTGTGGTGCAATGGGTAGTTTTTTAATGAAACGCAGGACCTCTAAGGACTGTGGCCCCCGATTCACCAGATCACCTACAAACCACAGTCTGTCCGAACGATCATCGAACTTCAACTGATCGAGTAGGCGTAGTAAAGGTTCATAACATCCTTGTATATCGCCTATGGCGTAATCTACCATGATTATTTTCCGCGAGGCAGGGTGAATGGCGAGCCCAGGACTGTGTCTTTGACAAGTTGCCATTCACCAGAGAGGGATAAATGAGACAAGGCGCTCGGCGGTGCGCTGGACATTGAGTCTGCGTTAAATAATGCTCGGTGGATGAGTTCTAAGGCTGAAAGTCGCACGCTTTCCCCTGCGTGATGGAGGTGAACTTCGTCTGGGAGGGCGACGGCATACTCTGAGAAGACAACGCCTGATTGCATGAGGTTGGCCTGTTCAAATCGTGTCAGGACACTGCCGTCTGGGCCTACTTTGTGGAGTCCTAGCGTTAGAAAAGCAGTTTGAGCCGCTTGCCAGTTTTTATAGTCCGGGTGTTCTCGAACAAACCATTTGAACATGTCAGGGGACATGATAAGGCCGCCTGGCACCATCAGCAAGGGGGCTTTGTTGATCATAATTTGTCCGGAGGCGAGTTTTTGCATGAGCCATTTCACAAATTCAACACCCATGGCACGTTCTTTATCGACAAGGGACCCCGCTGCAGCGTCTATGAAGGTGCTCAACCGATTTGGGCGTCCGGTGCCACGATGACCCGCATCAGGACCTATATTTTCAAATAGATAACGTTGAATCGCAATGGCGTCTGCTCGAATCAAAATGGCACCTAGGGTGCCTGCTGCTTGGGCATCTTCATTTAATAAGGCGAGCCAAATGGCCAGGACCTCTGCATGGGATGCAATCCAGGCAAATCCTGCCTCGGGCATGAGTTGGCGTGCCAATAAAAGATTTAAGCGGCGTCGAAAGGCATCATTTTCTAGTTTTTCAAACTCAAAATGATAATAATTGCCAGCGGATCGCAGGGACTCTAATAGCGGATTCCAATCTTTGATGAGGACTTTATGGGCATTAAATAGTTCGACTCGGTAGTCAAGACACAATCTCCCAATGCCTTGCAATAGACCTGCTGAAAAGAGTGCATATAACCATAATTGTTGCTCGTTCGATAGCTCTCCACCCTCGTCGGTTGTGACGAACTGACGAAACAGAGCCAGTGCTGCTTCTGTACGGTTGAGTGCGTGATCAAGGAAACCACCTGGATGTGCATAATATCTTGTGGACGTTTCAGGTAGGGCCTGACAGTGGTTGACGAGGTGATGAATGAGGTTTAAACAGCGGCTTTCAAAACGTGCGGCATCAAATCCGCTGTGGTCTGTTATTTTTTGTAACAAATCTTGGCGCCGTTCATCAGCAAGCAGTTGGGAGGGAGGCAGAATGGCCAGTAAGTCCTTTGGGGCGCTTTCGTAGGAAGCCTTGGGTTTTTTAGTGTGTCGTTGGAACAAGACGCTCTCCATCAGTAATCTCCTTATTTTACACTAATTGGTAATAAATTCCACTATACGAACGTAGTCTGTGACACTTAATTGTTCAGGTCGTCGAGTGGGATCAATACTCAGGATCTCCAATTGCGCTACGCTTAGCAGCGGTTTTAAATTATTAGCGAGTGTTTTTCGTCGCATTGAAAAGGCTTTTGCCACCAGAGCCTCTAATGCTGCGAAGGCCACCGTTTGGTAAGGAGAAATTTTATAGGGTGTTAATCGAATGATGGCCGAATCCACTTTGGGTTGGGGGTGAAAGGCAGTTGGTGGTACTGTAAACAGCATCTCGACCTCACACAGGTATTGTACGACCACACTGAGGCGACCATAGGCCTTGCATCCGGGTTGCGCAGCAAGCCGCTCAACGACCTCTTTTTGCAGCATAAACAGCATGTCGTCAATGGAGGAGGTATATTGTAATAAGTGTAGTAAGAGGGGGGTGGAAATGTTGTAGGGTAGATTGCCGATGAGTCGTAAATGATTGCCCCATTGATGATAGTCAACGGTTAAAGCATCTGCTTGGTGTAGGTGTAATTTGGTGGCGGCATCGGGTAAGGAATGGAGATGCTCGATGAGATGGGTATCAATTTCAATGGCTATTAGGTTGTTTAAGTGGCGTAAGAGCGGTTGGGTGAGTGCCCCTAACCCTGGCCCAATTTCGAGGACACAGTCGTTACGTCCTGGATGGAAGGCGCGCAAGATCTCCTCGATAACCCAATGGCTTTGAAGAAAATTTTGGCCAAATCGCTTCATTGGGCGATGGTTCATATGATCTCAGGAGGGATAAAACAAAGAGTATACCTTGATTCGGGTTGAGAGCCAAAAAAGTACTAAATCAACCCCTCATGCTGGTTCAGAGGAATTAGCAGGAATTGCTGGTCCATACACCGCCCTTCTTATGTTTGTTTGTCAAAATCCGTAAAAAGCAGGGGTGTGGGGGTGTCATAAAACCAACAAAGGGCTTCTCGAAAATGTGCAGCACGGGTTGGAAGACCTTCCTTGCAATAGCGTTGGACTTGTTCGAGTACCGCATGCTCAAAGGCAACGGCATCAGTAGGATCTCCTGTTAAATTATCAATGCTTACATGAAAAGAGTGCCCAGTTGCTTTGGTCAGGATCCATTCTAGGGCTTGGGGTTTTAATTCCACCTGTTGAAATAGCGTTTGCTCTGCTGCGGTGCGGCCATCTGGAGCATACCAATATCCAAAATCGAGTAATTTTCGGCGAATCTCACCAGCAATAAACCAATGTGCGCATTCATGGAGAGCACTTCTGAAAAAGCCGTGTGCGAAAAAAATGGTATGATTTGGGTGCAATTCATTTGCAGGCTGATAAAGAGGTTCGTCCTCGCCTTTCGCGAGACGAGTGTTATACTGAGCTAAAAAACAGCCGTTAAAAAGGATGATCAGATCTTGATAATGATACGTCATGTATTAGAGCTTCGTCGCCGTTTGATAAGAGTGGTGGTTGTTTTTGTAGTGTTTTTTATGTTGTTTTTCCATTTTTCTGATCAGTTGTTTCATCAATTGGTATTGCCATTGCTAAGTATACTGCAGAGACCTCATCCATTGATAGCCACACAAGTAACGACTTCATTCCTGGTTCCGATGCAATTGGCAGCGGATGCAGCATTGTTGTGTGCATTGCCCTATGCTTTATTTCAACTGGGCTGCTTTGTTTCTCCTGGACTGTACTCAAGAGAACGTAGGTATGCGCGTTGGGGTATAGTGAGCAGTCTTGTACTCTTTGTGCTCGGTGTATTAGTTGGCTTTTATGGGCTCTTGCCTTTTATGCTGCAGTTTTTCGTAGCAGCAGTGCCTGCTGAGGTGCGGTTGATGCCAGATCTTACTCATGCAATAGCATTCATTACCCGAGTGCTTTTAACAGTTGGGTTGTCGTTCCAAGTGCCGCTTGTTTGTCCCCTGCTGATTCTTTTGAATTGGGTAGACGTGAAGACTTTGACCGATCTCAGACGCTACGTCATTGTAGCTGTTTTCATTCTCAGTATGCTACTGACACCGCCTGATGTATTGTCTCAAGTGAGTTTGGCGGTGCCGTTGTGCTTGCTGTATGAGCTAGGTCTTCTTCTTGCTCGACTCATCGAGACGCAGCTCCAGCCACAACGCATTCAAGATGGCGAAAGTGCAGGCCAATCCGGTTCCTAAAATCCAAGAGAAATACCACATGTGTTTGTTCTCCTAATAGGCTGTGTCGGGATGATCATGAATAGTTTGAGCCGTGATCTTACCGCGTAAAACGCGGTATACCCAAGTGGTGTAAACGAGAATGATGGGTAAAAAAATCACGGTCGCAACCAGCATGATAAAGAGTGTTAAGGCGCTTGAAGAGCTGTCCCAGACCAATAAACTTTGCTCTGGATTCGTTGAAGAAGGCAGTATGAAGGGGAACATGCTCACGCCAACGGTGGCAATGATCCCAAAGATACTGCCAGCACTCAATACAAAAGCGACTTTGGCATATCGCGCAAGCATCATCGCAAAGAATGGACCCAGTAGGCCAAGGGTGGGGGCAATGAGCGTGATGGGTATCGCTTGATAATTGGTAAACCAGGCCAACGCGTGTCGAGTCACTTGTTTAAAAAGGGGATTGGAGGGACCATCATGCGAGATGACACTGGTTACAAGATAACCTGGGATGGCAAGATAGAGATAAAATCCTGCGCTAACAAATAAGAGTATTGTGAGGAAGGCAGTGATTTTGGCAGCAAGACGCGCGCGATGTTGAATATCGCCTTCCGTTTTAACTTGTAAGAAAAAAGCCCCATGCATGGCCAGCATGCATACAGACAGCAGACCACAGATCAAGGACAGAGGGTTCACCAAGTCTAGAAAAGATCCCGTGTAGAAGACGCGTAAACTGTCGTCAAAGTGAAAAGGGACGCCTTGTAATACGTTGCCAACAGCTACCCCAAAGAGTAGTGATGGCACGAAGCCACCAATAAACAAGGCCCAATCCCAAGCGGCACGCCAGGTGGTATTTGCTAATTTGGATCGATATTTAAAGCCAACGGGTCGTAAAATCAAGGCCAGCAAGATGAAGAGCATAGCCAAGTAAAACCCAGAAAAGGCGAGCCCATAGAGCATTGGCCAAGCGGCAAAAATGGCACCACCTCCTAAGATAAACCAGACCTGATTACCCTCCCAAGTGGGGCCGATGCTGTTGATCAAGATGCGCCGTTCGATATCTGTTTTGGTAAGCCACGGTAACCACATGGCCACCCCTAAGTCAAAGCCATCCATCACGGCAAACCCAATCAGCAAAACACCTAAGAGTACCCACCAGAGCAGACGTAACGTTTCATAGTCTAAAGGCATGAAGATCTCCTAGTGTGTGGCATGCTCGGGCCCGAGTCGAATGTATTTTATCATCAAGTAAACCTCTACGATGGCCAATGCGGTATAAAACACCACAAAGCTCAGCAGTGAGGTCATGATTTGTCCAGGACTCACTGAAGAAGTGGCCATGGCCGTTGGCAGAATACCTTGAACAGCCCAAGGTTGCCGACCATACTCAGCAATGATCCAACCGAGCTCAGCGGCGAGCCAAGGCAAGGGAAGGGACCAAAATGCCACCTGTAAATACCAGCGCGTGGTATGCAAGCGGCGCTTTATGGACAAATAAAATCCAATGGCGAAGAAGGTAATAAAGAAAAACCCACAGGCCACCATGATGCGGAAGGCGTAAAAAAGTGGTTTTACTTTGGGTTTTAAATCATTGGCAGCTTGTGTGATCTGCTCGTCTGTCGCATCCGATACTGTATCGGTATATTTTTTTAACAAAAGCCCATAGCCCAAATTCTGTCCGTGTGCGGCAAAGTCTGCTTGCGCTAAGGGATCGTTTTTATTTTTTTGTAAACGAGCAAGCGCATCATAGGCTTTCATGCCGTCACGAATTCGTAGTTTGCCGTCTTCGATTAGGGGTAAGATTCCCAAGACAGGTTTGGTAAATGAACGAGTTGAAATCAATCCCAAGACATAGGGAATATGAATGTTGTAATCGGTTTGCATGGTTTTTTCATTGGGGATTCCGAAGAGTGTTAACCCAGCAGGCGCAGGGTCTGTTTCCCATAGGGCCTCAATGGCTGCAATTTTCATTTTTTGGTTGCTGTTGGCGACATAGCCACTTTCATCACCTAACACTACAACAGATAAGGCACTGGCTAAGCCAAAGGACACGGCAACGGTCATGGATCGTTTTGCAAAATCCAGATTGCGTTGGCGCAATAAAAAATAAGCGCTGATGGCCAATACAAAAACAGCACCAGTTACATAGCCTGCACTGATGGTATGTACGAATTTCGCTTGTGCAACCGGATTAAAGAGAATCTTTGAAAAATCACTGACTTCCATACGCATGGTTTGATAATTAAAGACAGCGCCTACAGGGTTTTGCATCCAACCATTGGCAATCAAGATCCATAAAGCAGAAAAATTGGTTGCAATGGCGAGCGCCCAGGTACAGATCAGGTGTTGGACACGGCTTAATTTATCCCAGCCAAAAAAGAAAAGTCCAACAAACGTGGCTTCTAAGAAAAAAGCCATGAGCCCCTCTATGGCTAATGGGGCGCCAAAGACATCCCCGACATAATGGGAGTAGTAGGCCCAGTTGGTACCAAATTGAAACTCCATGGTAAGACCTGTTGCCACGCCCAAGACGAAATTGATTCCAAACAACAACCCCCAATACTTGACCATTTTTCGCCAAATATCCCGTCCAGTCATGACGAAAATGGTCTCCATGATTGCAATCAGAATGGATAACCCCAGCGTTAAAGGTACAAATAAGAAGTGATACAGGGCCGTTAAGGCAAACTGTAAGCGAGATAAGTCAACAACATCACTGCCAGGAATCATGGGGCACCTGTTGGGTTATGGGAAAGGGCGTTAGGGATCGCGGATGGAGCACTAAACATCCACTGTTGCAGGTTGAGCGCGGGTTTTTTCACGTCTTTGAAGCAAACGAACCACAATAAAAAAAGCAATATGAGTTTGATGAGAAGGGTACGTTGGATGTCACGTGAGAAAGGTTGCATGATAGAGTGCCTTGTAAAACACGTGCACGTACTGTAGCGTATTTTTAAGGGTTACTCAAGCAAATAGTTGAGGCCACATCAGTACAATCCAGAGACATAATGAGCCACGGCCTCCATATCTTTCGTACTCATTCTAGCGCTGATATCGCGCATGATGGCATTGAGATCATTGCTGCGTTTTTTATCTTTGAAGGCTTGTAATTGTTGTATTGTATAAGCGGGTTGTTGACCGGATAGTACGGGAAATCCTGCTTCGGCATTACCGGTACCTTGAGGGCCATGGCAGGCGATGCAAGCAGTGATGTGTTTAGTAAAATCGCCTCCTCGGTACAACTGCTCTCCCCGACTCAAATGGTGCTTGGGGGTATTGCCAGAGGGAATGGGTTGTGCGGCGTAAAATTGGGCAAGTTCTAGGATGTCTTGATCGCTTAAAGTGGCGACTAAAGGCGTCATGCTGGGATCTGTGCGCCCATGGTTCGATTTGAAATCATGTAATTGTTTATTGAGGTAGGCCGCATGTTGCCCTGCGAGATGAGGCCAAATGGGGGAGGTACTGAGGCCTGTTGGACCATGACAAGCCGCGCATACCGTAGCGGTTTGTGAGGCTTCCATGGCGTGTATAGAAAAGGCCATGCAGAGTATTAAAAAAAATCCTATATGTCTCATGGATTCCTTAAGGATACGATAGGAATACAATATGGTACACTGCCTGCGAACTTGAGTAAAAACGAATGAATAAAAAAATGAATCCTTATGCGCGCGCTGAATTTTTAAAAAGTGCGGCTCATGCAGAGCAACTCCCAGAAGATACGGGGTATGAAGTAGCGTTTGCGGGCCGTTCCAATGCAGGAAAATCCAGTGCTTTGAATTGTTTGACAGGTGTTCGGCAATTGGCACGTACCAGTAAAACACCAGGTCGTACGCAACTTATCAATGTCTTTACCTTAGCAACACCTGTAAGGCGATTGATTGACTTACCAGGATATGGGTACGCCAAAGTGGCGCAGCAGGTCAAGCGTGATTGGCAAACGAGTTTAGCGCATTATCTTGAGGTTCGAAAAAGCTTGAAGGGGCTGGTATTGCTGATGGATAGTCGTCACCCCTTAAAACCGTTGGACCAGTCCATGATAGATTGGGCCTTGGCGCGCCAATTGCCTGTACATATTTTATTAACGAAGGCAGACAAGCTCAGTCGAGGGGCGGCACAGAGCACGTTGATTGAAGTGCAGAAGTTCTATGCGATCGTGCCGGATCTCTTGTCTGTACAAACTTTCTCGTCCTTGAAAAAGCAAGGCGTTGAAGAACTCATTGCGGTCATGAACGCTTGGATGGATCTATCGCCTGAATGATGCCAGAAAAATCGAGCATTCCAAGTCCCGCGTCATTGAACTGTTGATATAGGGCCGTGGCTTGTGCACCCATGGGGGTGTCAATCCCAACCGTTTGAGCCGACTGTTGACTTAACCGTAGATCTTTCAACATCATGGCCGCGGTGAATCCTGGTTGGTAGCCCTGATTCGCAGGGACGTTCTCTAAAACACCTGGAACCGGCGCGTAGTGACTCATGGCCCAGCATTGACCAGATGCATTCGTAACCACTTCAAATAATTTTTGAGGGGTTAACCCAAGCTGCTCGGCGAGCGTGAAGGCCTCAGAGATGGCTATCATAGAAACCCCTAAAATCATGTTATTGCATATTTTTGCAGCTTGCCCACTCCCGGACTTCCCGGTAAAAATGATCGTTTTTCCTAAACGCTCTAGGATGGGTTTGGCTGTAATAAATCCTTCCTCCGTACCGCCTACCATGAAAGTTAGTGTAGCGCGAGCCGCTCCCATGACACCACCCGATACCGGTGCGTCTACTGCGAGTAGTTGTAATTGCGTTGCTTTTTCAGAGATCTGTCTAGCACTCAAGACGTCTATGGAGGAGCAATCGATAAACAAAGTCCCTGGATCAGCGACTGCAAATAATCCGTGCTCTCCCAAGCAGACGTCTTGGATCTGCTGTCCTGTTTGTAGCATGGTGATGACGATGGATTTGGAGCGTGCCGCATCTTGTAGTGTAGTAGCCGGTTGCCCACCTGCGGCGGTGAATGCACCAAGCGCTGTGGGCTCCAGATCAAATCCTGTTACGATATGATTTGCTTTCACTAAATTTATCGCCATGGGCAATCCCATGTGACCTAGTCCGATGAATCCAATCTGTGCCATAAAGAGTCCTTATCGGTGAGTGGGCATTGCAAAAGCGCTTGGACTGATTTCAGTGGTAGGCCATTTGCTTGTGATGGTTTTTTGTCGGGTATAAAAATGAATGCTTTCTAAGCCATGCATGTTGGTGTCGCCAAACGAAGAGCGTTTCCAACCGCCAAAGGGGTGGCTTGCAACGGGAACCGGAATAGGAACGTTGATACCGACCATGCCCACTTGTACACGCTCTGCATACTCACGAGCACTATACCCATCGCGTGTAAAGAGGGCCGTGCCATTGCCATACTGGTTTCGGTTGACTAAGGCCAAGGCTTCTTCAAAATGGGCTACTCGGACGAGTACCAGCACGGGTCCGAAAATTTCTTGCTGGTAGATGGACATGGACTCGGTCACTTTATCAAAAAGCGAAGGGCCCATAAAATATCCTGCTTTATAATCAGGATGCGAAAAGCTTCGACCATCAATGAGTAGACTCGCACCTTCTGCAACCCCTGTATCAATTGCCGCGAGAACACGTTGATGGTGTGCGCGACTGATGAGAGGCCCCATATCACTGTCGGGGTTATCGCCAGGGCCAACACGAATGGCTTTGATCAATGGCAGTAATTTGTCAAGCAACCGATCGGCCGTTTCATTACCGACGGTGACAACCACAGAGAGGGCCATACACCGTTCTCCAGCTGCTCCAAAGGCAGCGCCCACCAAAGCCTGTGCGGTTTGATCTAGATCGGCATCCGGTAACACAACCCCATGGTTTTTAGCCCCGCCAAACGTGTGAGCTCGTTTTGTATGGGCTGTTGCCGTGGTATAGATGGCTTGTGCAACAGGCGTGGAGGCAACGGCTGTGAAGGCCGCAATATCGGGATGCGCTAATAAGTGATCAACTGTCGTTTTATCGCCTTGGAGAACATTGGCAACGCCTGGGGGTAATCCTGCGTCAGATAAAAGTTCAACCAATCGAATGGGGGCGGATGGATCTTGCTCTGAGGGTTTGAGGATAAACGTATTGCCGCAGGCGATGGCAGGCATCATCATCCATAGGGGCACCATGATGGGAAAATTAAAAGGGGAAACGCCTACGCACACACCTAAGGGTTGTCTACGAGTGGTGCAATCCAGTTGCGAAGAGACTTGAGCTGAAAAAGTGCCCTGTAACTGAGAGATCAGTCCGCAATACAACTCAACCACTTCAATGCCCCGTGCAACGGATCCTTTGGCATCGTCTAGTGTTTTTCCATGTTCTTTGGTAACAAGACGCGCTAGTTCGACTTGGTTTT
>CAMBHM010000028.1 GCA_945867185.1 Legionella genomosp. 1 | reverse complement strand
CTATGCATGTTTTGCGATGCTACCAGGCTTGAATAGCATGAGTTGCCTTACCGTATTAATTTTCTTTGCAGTCATTCAAGCCCTGCTTAACTCTGCATTACCAGCATTCATGGTGACTCAATTTGATCAAATGCAACGTGGTAAAGCATTAGCAATTTCATATGATATTAGTTTGACCATCTTTGGCGGGTTGATGCCTTATTTAATATTGACCAAGGGGATCCGTTTAAATCCAGGGGTTCCTATAAGTATGTGCGCTGTTTTAACTTTAATTTTTATGCATTGGGGTAGGTAATATGGTTATTTATGAAGTGAATTTAGCGATTGATGATGGGATTTATACTGAGTTTAGATTATGGTTAAAAGAGCATGTAAACGAAATGCTTCAATTCCCAGGGTTTATGCAAGCCAGTATATTTAAACCAGAGATTGATGAGGCCTCTGCTCAAGAGAAGCTGACTATTCAGTATCAGCTAAAGAATAGAGACGATTTGGAAAGATACTTTACTGAATTTGCTGCCAAGATGCGCGAAGAAGGGATTAAACGATTTAGTGATAAATTTTCAGCAACGCGAAGAGTTTTTGCCGTCGAGGAAATTATTGTGAAATAATTGATACGTAAATGCGTATATTATATTGATTGATACATATTAGTGGTGTATCATATATTTGTGTGTATGTATTTCAATTTAATATATGGAGGGTAGTCGCTGTGGAAAAGAAAGTATTTAAAGAAGTTGAGGCAGCAAATTATATTTGCATGAGTCGTTCTTTCCTTTCTCGGGGAAGAACACCAGCGATTATAAGGTACTGCCATGGTTAAGTTAGTGTTTACGGCAGTCAATCAACGTAGCCTCAATTTAACCATGTTGGGATGATCGATGGTGAATGCAACAATTCTGGGTAGAAAGTCAGTTGCATGTCCTTGTGTCGAATGCCCGCATCCATATATTCATCACTGCAAACTGAAAATCCCAATTTTTCATAAAATGGAATGGCATGTGTTTGTGACCCCAGCTTTACTTTATTAAAAGTCGAAAGCGCTTTCAGATCGGCTAAAATAAAGCGCATGATATCTCGCCCCAACCCTCTGCCTTGATACTCATCTATGATCCCTACTCGTTCTATCTTGAAATAATGATCCATGCATCTTACTCGGGCAACACCCGCGGGGTGCTCATCGACCAATAGGAGATAGTGCGAGGCTTCGGCATCTTTTCCATCGACTTCCTCTTGAACCGGAACATGTTGACCTTCGACAAACACTTTAAAACGAATATTCATACACTGATTTATCTCTTCATCTGATATGGCTTTCTTGATAATCAGTGACATGTATGACTCTCTTCGTGGTTGATTTTGTTTCTATAATTAATCGTGTTTGAAGTGCTCAACAGAGAATGGAGATGCTTTTTAATGTTTTATAACACATTCAATTTGCACCCTGTGGGCACCCTGTAATAGAATTTTGATTTTTTGATGTCGCCTGTGGTCCTTTGTTTATATGGTCGGAGTGACAGGAATTGAACCTGCGACCCCTGCCTCCCGAAGGCAGTGCTCTACCAGGCTGAGCTACACTCCGATAATGATATTTTATGCAGTATGGTGCTGCTCAATGAGCGTACTCAGCATACAAATCATACTCATCGCTGTCAACAATATTGACTGCAATGCGTGCGCCTACAGAGATTCCTTTTTTTAGAGGTAAGTAGACCAACCCGTCGATCTCTGGGGCATCGCTCATGCTGCGAGCAATCACGTTTTCGTCGGTGATGTTATCAATGAGAACGGTTTGATGTGATCCTATTTTATTTTGTAAGATCGTACGACTGATTTCAGCTTGTGTTTGCATGAATCGGTGGTAACGTTCTTCTTTGATATCTTCTGGTAAAGGATCGGGAAAGTCATTGGCTTTTGCGCCTTTGACCGGGGAGTACTGAAAGCAGCCCACGCGATCCAGTCTCGCTTCTTGTAAGAATGCTAGGAGTTCCTCAAATTCCTCTTCGGTTTCTCCGGGGAACCCAACGATAAAAGTAGACCGTAATGTGATCTCAGGGCAAATAGCACGCCAAGAAGCAATGCGTTCTAGCGTGTTTTCACTGTTCGCTGGCCGTTTCATCGCTTTTAGCACACGGCGGTTGGCATGTTGTAAAGGGATATCCAAATAAGGAAGAATACGTTTGTCTCGCATGAGGGGGATGATTTTATCCACATGGGGATAGGGGTATACATAATGTAGGCGTACCCAAATGCCCAGCTCACCCAACTGTTCACATAGATCATAAAAACGGGTTGGAATAAGCTTGCCTTCCCATTCAATGGGTTGGTAGCGAAGATCTGTGCCATAGGCACTTGTATCTTGAGAAATAATTAAAAGTTCTTCTACCCCTGCGTCTTTTAAGCGGCGCGCTTCTGTGAGTACTTGAATCAGGGGGTAGCTTTGCAGTTTCCCCCTCATGGTCGGAATGATACAAAAGGTACAAGATTGATTACAGCCTTCCGATATTTTGAGATAGGCATAATGACGGGGAGTTAGTTTGATGCCTTGTGGCGGGACCAGTTGGGTGAAGGGATCAGCAGGAGGGGGCAAATGACGGTGAACTGCACGCACGACTTCTTCATAAGCATGCGCGCCACTGATATGCAGAACATCAGGACAGGCTTTTCGAATGAGATCGGCTTGTGCTCCGAGACAACCTGTCACGATGACGCGACCATTTTCAGCCATGGCTTCTTGGATGGTGTCGAGAGATTCTTGAATAGCTGCTTCGATAAATCCACAGGTATTGATAATAACGATCCCTGCATCTTGATAACTGGGCACCAATTCATACCCTTGGGCCCGGAGTTGCGTCATGATGCGCTCGGAGTCGACCAAGGCTTTTGGACATCCTAAACTGACAAATCCTACTTTGTGATTCATAGAGGAGACTCGTTGTGTGAGGTGTTGTTTAAATGGGACAGCAGCGTCTCAACCGAGACGTCACCGACTAAGCGTAAAGGTGCTAGCTCTTGGCCATTGGTGTTGAGAAATAGAAACGTAGGGGGGGCTACCACATGGAAATGTTGGAGCAAGGTTTGGGAGGCTTCATCATTGGCAGTGATATCGATTTTTACAACCTCATACCGTTTTAATGCCTGCTGTATGTCGTCGTTTTGTAACGTGGTTCGTTCTAAAATCTGACATGAAGTACACCAGTCTGCATAAAAATCAAGCATAACTGGCTTGCCAGAAGCGGTTTTTAATACACGCTGTAAATCATCTAGATTGGTGACTACTTCCTGTGAAGCGTGTGAAAGCGATGCGTCTTTTGTCCGTAGGGGTTGTAATGGATTGAGGTGGCCTGCACTCGCTCCAATGATAAGTAAGATCCCATATAAAAAGAGGATAAGTCCAACCCCTTGGGCCCATTTGGCGGACGTGGTGGTTGCTTGAACAAAGGCCCCCATAAAAACACCTGAGAAAATCAATAAAAAAGCCCACAAATTCATCATGATGAACATAGGCAAGAGACGTTGTATCAAATAGAGAGCAACGGCTAAAAGCATGACACCGAAAAATGCTTTGACAGTGTTCATCCATTGACCTGCTTTAGGAAGTAGTTTGCCTGCTGAGGTTCCAATTAGTAATAACGGAGTCCCCATTCCTAAGCTTAAGAAAAATAAAGAGAGGCTGCCTAACCCTACTTGGCCACTTTCTGCAATGTAGCTCAATGCGCCGATTAAGGGTGCCGTGACACAAGGAGATAGAATCAGGGTGGATAAACAACCCATGATGATGGCACCTAAATAGTGCCCACTGCTTTGGCCGCGTGTCATGCCGGCCAGTTTGGCTTGCAACGCATTAGGGAGGCGCAATTCATAGACATTGAACATGGACAAGGCGAGAAAAACAAAAATCAGGCTAAAGGAACTGATGACCCAAGGCGACTGCATGGCAATTTGCAAGTTTTTACCTAAACCTGCCACAAGGGCTCCTACGACTGCATAGGTAACTGACATGCTGAGTACATAGCAGAGGGATAACAAAAAAGCTTTTTTAGTGGAGACGTCTTTGCCCTGACCAACGATGAGACCTGATAAAATAGGCACCATGGGTAACACACAGGGGGTAAAGGATAAAAGTAGGCCAAATCCAAAGAAACTGAGTAGAATGAGGCCCCAGTTGTTGGTAGAGAAAAGATGGCTTAATTGGTCTTGTTCAGAAAGGGTATTAACGCTTTGGATTTCAGGCTGTCCTGGTTCTTCTACGGTCAGGTTGACCAAGGCGAGCTGTTTATCGATGGTTAATTTGAGCTGCGCTGTTTCTGGGGGATAACAAAAGCCATCATCTGAGCATCCTTGAAAATGGACGGTAAGTAGATCTTCGCCGGGTTGTGCACCAAGGACCGCAACGGGTAACGTGAGTTCGTGACGATAGACGCGGTAGTGTTTGCCGAGGGCATCCGTTTTTCTGAGGGCTTCTGGGAAAGAGATCGGACCTAAGTGTGCGTGTGGATCTCGGGCTTCCGTGAAGCTGATTCTATTTTTATATAAGAAAAATCCTTTTTTAATCTTCCAATGCAGGCTAAAGGTGTTCGGATCCACTGGGGATGCGGTGAGTTGAAATACTTCGCTTGCAGGCGGTGGTGTTGCAAATCCAAGGAGCGGGAGAAAGAGCCATAGTACATATAAACCATATTTTTTCATGAAACCCTTTTGGGTAGTGAAAGTACGTCATGCGAATCATATTGTAATGTGTGTTCAAAAAAAAACAAAATATTTTTTGATTTTGGCCTTGAAAGCCCCCTGCTTGTCCCCATATGGCTGTCATCAGCGTTTTTTGTTACAGCAAGGAACGCTAGACCGTCAGGGTTATAACTGATGACATTAACTAAATCAGGAGAAAATGAGCATGAAGATTCGTCCTTTGCACGATCGTGTGGTGGTTCGTCGTTTGGAAGAAGAACGTACTACAGCTGGTGGTATTGTGATTCCAGACAGTGCTGCAGAAAAACCCATGCGTGGTGAAATCATCGCAATTGGCGCTGGTAAGATATTAGATAACGGAGATTTGCGTGCGTTGGCTGTTAAAGTGGGCGACGTGATTCTGTTTGGTAAGTACTCTGGTACGGAAGTCAAGATCAATGGTCAAGAGCTCGTTGTGATGCGTGAAGATGACATCATGGGTGTGATTGAGAAATAATTTTATTGTCAAAGGAGATATTGAAAATGGCTAAAGAACTACGTTTTGGTGACGATGCACGTCAACAAATGCTGGCTGGCGTAAATGCCTTGGCAAATGCGGTCCAAGTGACCATGGGCCCACGCGGTCGTAACGTTGTATTGGAAAAATCATACGGCGCGCCAACTGTGACAAAAGACGGTGTGTCTGTTGCAAAAGAAATTGAATTTGAAGATCGTTTCAAAAACATGGGCGCACAAATGGTCAAGGAAGTTGCTTCCAAGACTTCAGATACTGCAGGCGATGGCACCACTACCGCGACTGTATTGGCACGTTCTATTTTAGTAGAAGGTCATAAAGCCGTGGCTGCAGGTATGAACCCAATGGATCTCAAACGCGGCATTGATAAAGCAGTGACTGCTGTGACAGCGCATCTGAAGTCATTGTCTAAACCTTGTAAAGATGGCAAAGCCATTGCACAAGTAGGGACGATTTCTGCGAACTCTGATGAAGCTGTTGGCTCTATTATTGCAGAAGCTATGGCCAAAGTGGGTAAAGAAGGGGTTATTACGGTTGAAGACGGTAACGGCTTAGACAATGAATTGACTGTAGTCGAAGGCATGCAGTTTGATCGTGGTTATATTTCTCCTTACTTCATCAACAATCAACAAAACATGTCAGCAGAATTGGAACATCCTTATATTCTGTTGGTTGATAAAAAGATATCAAGCATTCGTGATATGTTGTCTGTGTTGGAAGGCGTTGCTAAAGCAGGTCGTCCATTGTTGATCATTGCTGAAGATGTTGAAGGCGAAGCATTGGCCACCTTGGTTGTCAATAATATGCGTGGCATTGTGAAAGTATGTGCTGTGAAAGCGCCTGGTTTTGGTGATCGTCGTAAAGCCATGTTGCAAGACATTGCTACATTGACCAATGGTCAAGTGATCTCTGAAGAAGTTGGTAAGAGCTTAGAAGGCGCTTCTCTTGAAGATCTCGGTACTGCAAAACGTATCGTGGTGACCAAAGAAAACACGACTATCATTGATGGCGAAGGTAAAGCTACTGAAATCAATGCGCGTATTACTCAAATTCGTGCACAAATGGAAGAAACTACCTCTGACTACGACCGTGAGAAATTACAAGAACGTGTTGCTAAATTGGCCGGTGGTGTTGCGGTGCTGAAAGTAGGCGGCGCGACTGAAATTGAAATGAAAGAAAAGAAAGCACGTGTTGAAGATGCGTTACACGCAACTCGAGCTGCCATTGAAGAAGGCATTGTTGCTGGTGGTGGTGTTGCATTGATTCGTGCTCAAAAAGCATTGGAAGGCCTGAAAGGTGATAACTATGATCAAAACATGGGAATCGACATTCTGCGTCGTGCGATTGAGTCTCCTTTGCGACAAATCGTTGCCAATGCAGGCTATGAAGCTTCCGTGGTTGTAAACAAAATTGCCGAAAACAAAGGCAACTATGGTTTCAATGCGGCTACTGGTGAATATGGTGATATGGTTGAGTTGGGTATTATAGATCCAACTAAAGTAACCCGTATTGCATTGCAAAATGCAGCATCTGTTGCCAGCTTGATGTTGACCACAGAGTGCATGGTTGCTGATTTGCCTAAGAAAGAAGAAGGTGGTTCTGCCGGCGGCGACATGGGCGGCATGGGCGGCATGGGTGGTATGGGTGGCATGGGCGGTATGATGTAACCCCTGCTCCATTCGCTTTTTAGAAACCCGCCGTTTGGCGGGTTTTTTTTATAAAAAGGGTTTGAGACCTCGCTAAAGGACGAGATCTCAAACCTTTTTGATGAAAATGTGTATAGACGTACTTTTCTTGTTGGACAGAGTCCGATAAAGTACTAAGGACCGCGCGATCCTAAATGGAATCCGATCTACCTTAAGGAGCATTCTGTGAGTGATGTTGCAAATAAATTATCCGTTATTTTGGCCGATACGTATGCATTGTATTTAAAAACACAAAATTATCATTGGCATGTGAGAGGTTCACAGTTTAAAACACTGCATGATTTATTTGATGCGCAATATCATGATCTCGCGAATGCAATTGATGATGTGGCCGAACGGTTGTTGATCATGGGGCATAAAGCGCCGGCTACGTTTAAAGAATATGATCGATTAAAAACGATTAAAGACGGCGACTCGACCATTTCTGCGAATCAGATGGTGACCGAGCTCGCTAATGATCATGGGATCTTAGTGCGTGATCTCAATCAATCGCTGGCTCTTGCACAAAAAATGGAAGATGAAGGTACCGTCACGCTATTGGGAGAGCGGATTGCGGCGCATGAAAAAGCGCGCTGGATGTTATCAGCTTCCTGCGACTAAGCTTGTGACAGAAGCCATATTAGATAAAATTGTAGCATTACGTTCGGCTATTCGTAGATACGATCACGCTTATTATGTTTTGGATGATCCGAGTGTTCCGGATGCAGAGTATGATCGCTGTTTTCGTGCATTGTCCGAGTTGGAAGCAGCGCACCCTGAGTATCGTTCCCCCCTTTCCCCGACAGAACGGGTGGGGGTAGCCCCTGTCAGCGCACTACAGCCTGTCATGCATCGTCAAGCAATGCTCTCTTTGTCCAATGTGTTTTCTAACGATGATCTGCGGGCGTTTATAAAACGTGTTACTGATAAGTTAGGGTGTGATGACGCCACGTTATTGTTTACTTCTGAACTCAAACTGGATGGGTTGGCAGTCAATCTAATCTATGAAAAGGGCTTGCTTACCCATGCAGCAACGCGCGGAGATGGTGCAGTGGGTGAGGATGTGACGAATAATATAAAGACCATTGCCTCAGTGCCGCTCGTGTTATTGATTGAAAATCCACCTGCTTTTATCGAGGTACGTGGAGAAGTATATATGCCCAAAGCTGGCTTTGAAGCATTCAATGAATCTGCTCGTCAGCATGGAGAAAAAACCTTTGCAAACCCTCGTAATGCCGCTGCTGGAAGTTTACGACAGCTAAACCCTGCCGTCACTGCGAAAAGACCGTTGAATTTTTATGCGTATGGAGTTGGTGAATGTATTGACTATGTATTGCCTGATAGTCATTTTGAGCAATTGAAAGTACTAGCTACCATGGGATTTAGGATCTCTCCTTTCAATCAGATGGTTAAGGGGCCCGCAGGATGTATAGATTATTATGAAAAAATGCAGTCTGAGCGCGATCAGTTACCCTTCGAAATCGATGGGGTCGTATACAAGATAGACAGTCGATCGCTTCAGGATAAATTAGGCTTTGTAGCCCGTGCACCGCGATTTGCGGTGGCTCATAAATTTCAAGCCGTTGAAGAAATGACCCAGCTCTTATCAGTTGATTTTCAAGTAGGACGAACAGGTGCACTCACCCCAGTAGCACGATTACAGCCGGTTTTGGTGGCAGGGGTAACGGTCAGTAATGCGACCTTGCATAATATGGATGAAATCGCGAGAAAGGATATTCAGATTGGGGATATCGTTGTGATTCGACGTGCGGGAGACGTCATTCCGGAAGTCGTGTCAGTGGTGAAAGAACGGCGATCTACTTCAACTCTAAAAATCTTGCTCCCAACTCATTGTCCTGTGTGTGGTTCGGATGTGCTACGTCTTGAGGGAGAATCAGTCGCACGTTGTACAGGGGGGCTCTTTTGCAAAGCACAACAAAAACGAAGTGTTTGGCACTTCGCTTCCCGGAAAGCCATGGCCATTGACGGACTGGGTCGAATGCTTATTGAACAATTAATAGATGAAGAGTTGGTTCAAGATGTTTCTTCGCTGTATCGCTTGTCGGAATCGACCTTGGCAGCCTTACCGAGAATGGGGAAGAAATCTGCCGAAAACATCATACAAGCCATCGATCAGAGTAAAAAAACCACGTTTCATCGCTTTATCTATGCATTGGGGATACGGGATGTGGGGGAGGCAAGCGCTCGGGTGTTGGCCAGTCATTTCAAAGACATTGATGAGATCAAAGCTGCTTCCTTGGAAACATTACAGACCTTACCTGACATAGGTCCTGTGGTCGCGGCCCATATCCGGCATTTTTTTTCAGAGCCTCATAATCAAACCGTTATCAACAATTTATTGGATGCGGGAGTCTATTGGTTGGTGCCCACGCTCGTAGAGCTATCCTCCCAACATCCTTTATATGGAAAAACCATCGTATTGACAGGCACGCTGCCAAGTTTAAGCCGAGAAGAGGCGACTGCAAAATTATTGGGTGTCGGTGCACGTGTGACGGGTAGTGTGTCTTCTAAAACCGATTTTGTCCTAGCAGGGCAAGACGCAGGTTCAAAGAAAGAAAAAGCCGAGGCCTTGGGTGTGCCTATTCTCACTGAGGAAGAGTGTCTTGCTTTACTGGGGTAGCGGCCTTGCATTCATGATCTTATACCTCCCGTTGAATGCGCTGGGATTTGTTTTAAACGATCCGTATCCTGCTCGTGAAGCGATGGCGACTATTTATTACACCTCTTTCAGCGAGCAACCTAAAACGCTCGATCCTGCAAAATCTTATGTGAGCAATGAATACCAGTTCATCGCGCAACTGGTTGAGCCATTGTTGCAATATGATTATTTGAAGCGCCCCTATGCGTTGACTCCATTGACTGCAACAGCGCTTCCAACGGTACAGTATGAGAATAAAGCCGGTCATCTTCTTGCCACAGATCAAGAACAACAAGCGGCATATAGCTTGTATACCATTCACTTACAGCAGGGCATTCTGTATCAACCACATCCAGCTTTTGCTAAAAATAGTGCAGGATTGTTGGAGTATCATGATCTGTCGCCGCATTATTTGGATGATCAGGGCATCACACGATTGGCCGATTTTAAGAAAACTGGTACACGAGCATTGGTGGTCGATGATTATATTTATCAAATAAAGCGTTTGGCTAACCCCAGCGTAAACTCACCTATTTATGGTCTGATGAGCGAGTATATCGTAGGGTTCAAGGAGTTTGCAGCGTCCTTGCCTAAAGGGGGGGTGTCTTCGAAATGGGTGGATTTACGATCCTATTCTTTGAAAGGTGTAAAAAAAATAGACGATTATACCTTTCAAATTCGTATCAAAGGGGTTTACCCGCAATTTCTATTTTGGTTAGCCATGCCATTTTTCTCACCAATTCCATGGGAGGTGGAGCAATTTTATGCTGAACCTGATATGGAGGATAGGAACATTGAGTTGGGCTGGTACCCTGTGGGAACGGGGCCCTATATGTTGGTAGAAAATAATCCGAATGCACGAATGGTGTTATTGAAGAATCCCAATTATCGAGTGAGGACGTTACCTATTAATAAAGCGATCTACACCTTAGAAAAAGAATCCATCCCAAGGTGGACTAAATTTTTACAAGGCTATTATGATCTGTCTTTGATAGGCTCTGATGGGTTTGACAAGGCCATTCAGATCTCAAACACGGGGTCGCCAACCCTTACGAAAGAAATGAAAGAGCATGGGATCCGATTGACCAAAGAGATGGAACCTACGCTTTATTATTTGGGGTTCAATCAGTTGGATCCCATTGTCGGCGGACATGATTTGCGTGCACGACGTTTGCGCCAAGCCCTTTCTATTGTTATCAACTATGATGAATATCGTGCTATTTTCTTGAATGGTCGTGGACAATCAGCACACAGTCCGATTCCACCCGGTATCGTTGGATATCGGCGAGAAATGATTAATCCTGTGGTGTATGTAAGGGATGGGCAAGGGGTCAAGCGACGCTCTCTTTCAGAAGCCAAAGCCTTATTGCGTGCAGCAGGGTATCCTAAGGGACGAGATCCTGCCACGGGCAAGCCATTGTTGTTGCATTATGATGTGCCCCTTACGGGAGGACCTGATGAGAAAGCACAATTGAATTGGATGCAAAAGCAAGTGGCAACCCTTGGGATTGCGCTTGATGTGCGAGCGACCCAGTACAATCGATTTCAGGAGAAAATGAGGACGGGTAATGCCCAGCTATTCAGTTGGGGATGGAGTGCTGACTATCCTGATCCTGAGAATTTTTTATTTTTATTATATAGCCGTAACGGAAAAGTGGCACACGGGGGTGAAAATGCTGCGAACTATCACAATGAAAGGTATGATCGGTTATTTGAGGAAATGA
>CAMBHM010000027.1 GCA_945867185.1 Legionella genomosp. 1 | reverse complement strand
AACCGGAGTTAGCCGTTTTCAATGCCGTATCAGCAAGACCTTTACGCGCACCATGGGTAGAAATAAAGTACTGGAATACATTTAATCCTTCCCGGAAGTTCGCCGTGATGGGGGTCTCAATGATGGATCCATCAGGAGCGGCCATCAGTCCCCGCATACCGGCAAGCTGTCTTATCTGTGCTGCAGAGCCTCTGGCACCCGAATCAGCCATCATGAAAATTGGATTAAAAGAGTCTTGACGTGTCACTTTGCCAGCACGGTCAATGACCTCTTCGGTTGCAATCTTCGCCATCATAGACTTTGCAACCATTTCATTGGTTCGAGACCAAATATCGATCACTTTGTTATAACGTTCACCATTCGTAACAAGACCTGAGCGGAACTGAGCTTCAATTTCACGAACTTCATTGTCAGCTTGCTCGATAATAGCAGCCTTGTCATCCGGTATTTCCATATCCTCAATACCGATAGAAGCCCCTGCCCGGGTCGCATATTTAAAGCCGGTATACATCAGGTGATCAGCAAACATCACTGTCTCTTTCAATCCAAAACTTCTATAGCAACTATCTAGTACTTTAGAAATGGCTTTTTTAGTCATTGGTTTGTTGATTTGTGAAAAGGGCATGCCTTTGGGTAGAATCTCAGAAAGAATACCGCGACCCACTGTGGTCTCAACCAGCTCAGATCCAGCTTCAGGGTGCGCATTATCAATAGGCATCCGAATTTTAACCTTAGCATGAATATCTACTAGGTCATTTTCGTAGAAATTCTGAGCATCCTGAGCACTGGCAAATATTTTTCCTTCCCCCAGCGCATTGATCCGCTCACGAGTCAGATAATAAAGTCCAAGAACCACGTCCTGACTAGGAACAATAATAGGTTCTCCACTGGCTGGAGACAGAATATTATTGGTCGACATCATGAGCGAGCGTGCTTCAAGCTGTGCTTCTAAGGTTAACGGAATATGAACTGCCATTTGGTCGCCGTCAAAGTCAGCATTATAAGCCGTACAAACCAACGGATGTAGTTGAATGGCTTTCCCTTCAATCAACAACGGCTCAAAGGCCTGAATTCCTAATCGATGCAGCGTTGGTGCGCGATTTAAGAGAATCGGATGCTCTCGAATCACGTCCTCAAGGATATCCCATACGACTGGCTCTTCGCGCTCAACCATTTTTTTCGCGGCTTTGATGGTCGTTGCTAACCCACGAAACTCAAGTTTACTAAAAATAAATGGTTTGAATAATTCCAAAGCCATTTTTTTAGGTAAACCACATTGATGTAATCGCAATGTAGGACCAACCACAATCACAGAACGGCCAGAATAATCGACTCGCTTTCCAAGCAAGTTCTGACGAAAGCGACCTTGCTTCCCTTTGATCATATCTGCAAGCGATTTCAAGGGACGTTTGTTTGTACCGGTAATCGCACGGCCTCGACGACCATTATCAAGGAGGGCATCTACCGATTCTTGAAGCATCCTCTTCTCATTCCGGACAATGATGTCAGGTGCATTCAAATCAAGCAGTCTTTTTAAGCGATTATTTCGATTGATGACACGTCGGTATAAATCATTCAGATCAGACGTTGCAAACCGACCGCCATCTAATGGGACCAACGGGCGTAAATCAGGTGGTAATACCGGTAGGACATTCATGATCATCCACTCAGGCTTGTTTCCTGATTCAAAAAATGCTTCCAGTAGTTTCAATCGCTTGGTAATTTTTTTGGTTTTTGTTTCAGAATTAGTAGTAGGCAATTCTTCACGCAACGATTTGATTTCCTCTTCTAAATCTATTTGCTTTAGAAGATCACGGATGGCTTCAGCACCCATACGTGCATCAAACTCGTCTCCGTATTGTTCCATCGCCTCAAGATAAATTTCATCATTGAGCAACTGACCACGCTCTAACTCAGTCATCCCAGGATCAACCACCACAAACGCTTCGAAATACAGTACACGCTCAATGTCTCTTAACGTCATATCCAACAGCAGACCAATACGGGAGGGTAAAGACTTTAAAAACCAAATATGCGCCACAGGGCTTGCAAGCTCGATATGGCCCATACGTTCTCGTCGTACTTTTGCAAGTGCTAACTCAACGCCGCATTTCTCACAAATAACACCACGGTGTTTTAATCGCTTATATTTACCGCATAAACATTCATAATCCTTCACAGGACCAAAGGTCTTAGCACAAAACAATCCATCTCGCTCAGGTTTAAAGGTTCTGTAATTGATGGTTTCAGGTTTCTTTACCTCACCATAAGACCAAGAACGAATTAATTCAGGAGAAGCCAAGGCGATTTTGATAGCGTCAAATTCTTCTGTGTGACCTTGTTGCTTGAGCATACCCAGCAAATCACTCATTGCAGGTGCTTTTCTTATTGATTCTTTGCTTAGCGTAGCCAAGTTTCTGGGTTCGTTGCTTTGAGTAGCCAAGTTTATGCCTCCAAAATGGTCAGTCAGAATTTCATGCGAAGCGTGTTGTTGTCAACCTTGCTTCAGTCGTGGCCTAATTCAATATCAATACCCAACGCCCTGATTTCTTTCAACAATACATTGAAAGATTCAGGCATGCCTGGATCCATGCGATGATCCCCATCGACAATGTTTTTGTAGATTTTGGTTCGTCCTCCAACGTCATCCGATTTAACCGTTAACATTTCCTGCAAAGTATACGCCGCGCCATACGCTTCTAACGCCCAGACCTCCATCTCACCAAATCGCTGTCCACCAAACTGTGCTTTCCCGCCAAGTGGTTGTTGCGTTACAAGACTATACGAACCCGTTGAACGAGCATGCATCTTGTCGTCCACCAAGTGGTTCAATTTCAGCATATACATGTAACCCACGGTCACTGGATTATCAAATTTTCGACCAGTACGCCCATCAATCAAGGTTGTCTTTCCATCTAATGGCAGATCTGCCAATTCCAACATGGCTTTGATTTCCGCTTCATTGGCACCATCAAATACTGGGGTAGCCATCGGCACGCCACCACGTAAATTATGAGCCAGTTCGTAGAGCTCAGGATCTGTTAAGCCATCAAGGTTGAGGCGTTTCTGCCCATCATGATTATAGATTTTTAGAATAAAAGACTTTAGATCTGCCTTTGAGCGTTTGTTGTCCAACATGAGTGCGATTTTCTGACCCAACCCTTTGGCTGCCAAACCTAAGTGCGTTTCAAGAACCTGTCCAATGTTCATCCGCGAGGGTACACCCAAGGGATTCAACACGATATCAACAGGCGTGCCATCTTCCATATAAGGCATGTCTTCTATAGGCACAACAATGGAGATAACCCCTTTGTTCCCATGACGTCCAGCCATTTTATCACCAGGCTGAATACGACGCTTCACAGCAAGATAGACCTTAACAATTTTAAGAACGCCAGGGGCTAAATCATCCCCTTGAATTATTTTCTTGCGACTGTCATTAAACCGTTTTTCCATTTCTTTCAAAAGGGCGTCTAGTTGCTTGGATGACTGCTCTAACTGTTGACTAATTAGATCCTCATCCATCCTGATCTCAAACCAAGCTTCTCTTTTAACTTTAGTGAGATAGGCTGCTGTAATCTTAGATCCAGGCTTCAGACTTCCAGGACCTCCTGTGGCCACTTTATCCAGCAACAAGCTATGTACCCGTTGATAGATGTCTTCTTCACGAATTCGACGTTCATCAATCAGATCCTTACGTACACGTGCCAACTGATCTTCTTCGATCGATTTAGCTCTCGCATCTTTCTCAAGACCATCTCGAGTGAACACTTGTACGTCAATGATGGTTCCATTCATACCTGAAGGAACACGCAAGGAAGAGTCCTTCACATCGGAGGCTTTTTCACCAAATATAGCACGAAGGAGTTTTTCTTCTGGCGTCAGTTGAGTTTCCCCTTTCGGAGTAACCTTGCCCACCAAAATAGCCCCGGCACTGACCTCTGCACCAATATATACAACTCCTGATTCATCAAGGCTAGCTAATGCCGATTCACCCACATTAGGAATATCGGCAGTGATTTCTTCAGTCCCTAATTTGGTGTCTCGAGCAATACAGGTCAACTCTTCAATATGTATACTTGTGAATCGATCATCTTGAACAATACGTTCAGATATCAAAATGGAATCTTCAAAGTTATATCCATTCCAAGGCATGAAAGCGATCAACAAATTCTGGCCAAGGGCTAGCTCACCCATATCAGTACAAGGGCCATCTGCTAAAATATCCCCACGTTGAATCTTGTCACCTGTGGCCACAATAGGAATTTGATTGATACAAGTGTCCTGATTTGATCGAAAATACTTGGTCAAATTGTAAATATCAACGCCAGTTTCGCCAGCGGTTGTCTCATTATCATTCACACGAACTACGATACGTGATGCATCAACCAAATCAATAATCCCGCCCCGTCTAGCAACTACAGATACACCGGAATCAGAGGCAACGGTACGCTCCATACCCGTTCCAACCAACGGCTTTTCAGCGCGGAGTGTTGGTACGGCCTGACGCTGCATGTTTGAACCCATCAGGGCCCTGTTAGCATCGTCATGTTCTAAGAAAGGAATCAAAGAAGCTGCCACAGAAACGATTTGTTTTGGTGACACGTCCATATAATTAATCTTATCAGGCGTCGTTAAGGAAAACTCGTTCTGATGACGACAAGGTACCAAGTCTGCTTGAATATGGCCTTTCTTATCCAATGCAACACTAGACTGAGCAATATATTGATCTACTTCTTCAATTGCAGACAAATATTCAATGTCATCTGTCACGCGGCCATTCACCACTTTTCGACAGGGTGTTTCAATAAAACCATAATCATTGGTTCTTGCGTAAACCGACAAAGAATTAATAAGACCAATGTTCGGACCTTCCGGTGTTTCAATCGGGCACACACGACCATAGTGGGTGGTATGAACGTCGCGCACCTCAAAGCCCGCACGCTCACGCGTAAGACCACCTGGTCCAAGGGCGGACACTCGTCGTTTGTGTGTCACACCAGACAATGGGTTGACCTGATCCATAAATTGAGACAGCTGACTCGATCCGAAAAATTCTTTCACAGCGGCTGATACGGGTTTTGCATTGATGAGATCCTGAGGCATTAAATTCTCAGATTCTGCCAAACTCAATCGTTCTTTCACCGCGCGTTCTACCCGAACAAGTCCCACACGGAACTGATTCTCAGCCATTTCACCAACACTTCGTACACGACGATTGCCTAAATGATCAATGTCATCAACCATGCCGGTTCCGTTACGGATATCAATCAACGTCTTAATAACAGCAAGAATGTCTTCCTTCGTCAACGTTCCAGGACCCGTATCCTCTTTACGGCCAACACGACGGTTGAATTTCATTCGACCAACTGCTGACAAATCATATCGTTCTTCAGTGAAGAACAAATTCTTAAATAACGCTTCAGCGGCCTCTTTGGTTGGTGGCTCACCAGGACGCATCATGCGATAGATTTCCACCAGGGCTTCCAATTGACTGGACGTTGGATCAATTTTGAGAGTATCCGAGATATAAGAGCCATGATCCAAATCATTGGTATAGATCATTTCAAATTGGTGAAGGCCCTGAGCAATCATGGCTTCTAATAAATCATTGGTCACTTCATCATTCGCCAAAGCAAGCGATTCGCCCGTAATTTTGTCAACTAGGGTTTTAGCCAGCATCTTTCCGATCAAGTAATCACGCGGAACTGTCAGTTCCTTCATGTTACTCTTTTCCATTTGCTTAATATGCCGCGTTGTGATACGTCGTCCTTGTTCTACAATGATTTCACCTGTCTTAGGCACCACAATATCAAACGATGCAATCTCACCACGCAGTCGAGTAGGAATGAGTTCAATATGAAACTCGCCATTTTTAAGATGACAAGCTGTTGATTCAAAAAACTCAGAAAGGATTGCTTCAGTATCATACCCAAGCGAGCGCAAGAGCATGGTAATAGGTAATTTACGGCGTCTATCAATTCGGGCAAACACGCAATCCTTGGGATCGAACTCAAAATCCAACCAAGAGCCACGGTAAGGAATAATTCGAGCCGAATATAACAGCTTACCAGAGGAGTGAGTCTTACCTCGATCATGTTCAAATATAACGCCCGGCGAACGGTGCAACTGCGAAACAACCACACGTTCGGTACCATTCACAACGAAAGTACCTACATCGGTCATCAAGGGAATCTCACCCATGAACACGTCTTGCTCACGAATATCTTTGATTGGTTTTTGATCGCCCGAAACATCCTTATCTAGAACGACAAGGCGAATTTTAACGCGTAATGGGGCCGAATAAGTGAGGCCTCTTAATTTACACTCACGAACATCAAAGGCTGCTTCCCCTAGGCGATAACTGACGTACTCTAATCTGGCATTGCCAGAAAAACTTTGGATAGGAAAAACGGATAAAAAGGCAGCATGTAGGCCTGTTTTTTGATGTGAATCCGTACCCGACTCGGCTTGTAAGAATTCTTTATATGATTTCAGCTGGATTTCAAGCAAGTTTGGAATTGCCATGATCTCAATCTGATTACCAAAGCTCTTGCGAAATCGTTTTTTCTCAGCATGTGAATAGTGAGGGTTAGCAACTGCTTCGGCCATGGTGGTTCCTCTATAAAATATTGATGTCTACCAACAAGTATACCCAGCCATGAAAACAGGGCTGGGTCACCTAAAACCTAACTTTTAAAAACTACTTAATGTCGACAGAAGCGCCTGCTTCTTCAAGTTGTTTTTTGATATCAGCAGCTTCTGTTTTTGATACGCCTTCTTTAACAGTAGACGGTGCCCCTTCTACCAAGTCTTTCGCTTCTTTCAAACCCAACCCGGTGATAGTACGAATCGCTTTGATAACGTTGACTTTATTCTCGCCAAAACTGCTCATTATCACATCGAATTCTGTTTTTTCCTCAACAACTGCGGCAGCTGCGGGGGCAGCGACTGCAACTGCTGCTGAAGCCGCTGACACATGAAATTTTTCTTCCATGGCTTCAATCAATTCAACCACATCCATCACAGACATTTGAGAGATGGTTTCCAGAATGTCATTTTTCGATACAGCCATTTCTAGCTCCTAAGTTATATTTTAATAAATGTTAAAAGGATTTAATGATCGCATGCTTATATTGCATGCCATCCTATCCTGCTTTTTGATCTCTTACTGCAGCAAGGGTTCTGACCAATTTAGCATGAGGCGCTGCGAGCGTACGAACAAACTGCTCAACAGGGGCTTTCATGACAAACATGAGCTTAGCAATGGCTTCATCACGTGTTGGCAAGCTTGCAACCACGTCGAGTTGTTCAGCACCATACACTTTACCGCCAACAGACAACGCTTTGACTTTTAAGTTCTCAAAAATCTTGGTGTACTCTTTCAATAATCTCGCAGCATCCCCGGGTGACTCCAACGACAGCGCCACAAACAAAGGCCCTACCAATAGATCACTCAAGCAGGCAAATTGGGTTTTCTCAAATGCTCTGCGGGTCAAGGTGTTACGGACCACTCTAAGATAGACACCAGACTGACGTGCACCAGCACGCAGCTTCGTCATCTGATTCACGGTTAAACCCCGATAATCAGCAACCACTGCTGAAATAGCCTTGGAAGCAACAGCAGAAACCTCCTCTACAACGGCTTTTTTTCCAGCTAGATTTAGCTTCACGTTACTGATCTCCTAAGTTATTCAAATCACAACGATTTGACTGTTATGGTAATCGCCTTAACCTTCAGAACGATTCACCGTCTGCGCAGGACATTAAGCGTTCGCACCTGCGGTCTTCGACGGCATGACCAAGGTCAATGCCGTGAAAGCGTATCGGACCTCATTTTCAAACAAGAGATCCATTAAAATGGCTGAATATATTACACTGATATTGAAGCAGGGTCAATAGGCAATCCAGGACCCATCGTAGTAGATAATGTGATCTTTTTGATGTAGATCCCTTTTGAAGAGGCAGGTTTTGCTTTTTTCAAATCACCCAACAAAGCGACCATGTTTTCCATCAAGTCCTCAGCAGAAAAATCAATTTTTCCGACTGAGCAATGGATGATCCCATTCTTGTCTGTTCGATATCGAACCTGGCCTGACTTGGCATCCTTGACAGCGGCTTCAACGTTCATCGTTACTGTGCCTACTTTTGGATTCGGCATCAATCCTCTAGGCCCTAATATTTGACCTAACTGGCCAACAATACGCATCGCATCAGGGGTTGCTATCACAACGTCAAAGTTCATCTCGCCTTGCTTGATTTGCTCCGCGAGATCTTCAAATCCAACCAAATCAGCGCCGGCATTTTTAGCTTTCGTAGCATTATCGCCCTGAGCAAAAACAGCCACACGAACCGTTTTACCCGTTCCTTTTGGCAAATTCGTAGCCGAGCGGACCACTTGGTCAGATTTTCTAGGATCCACACCCAAATTAATACTGACATCCACGCCTTCGTTGAATTTGGTGCTTGCAAATGTTTTGAGAAAGGCGATGGCATCAGTCGCTTTGTATAATTGATTCAGGATCAGTTTTTCATTGATTTTTTTCTGCTTTTTAGTTAACGCTGACATTATTCTGCACTCCCGTCTAACCCTTCAACCACAATACCCATACTACGCGCACTTCCCGCAATCGTGCGAACAGCAGCATCTAAACTCGCAGCGGACAAATCCGGATCTTTAATTTTTGCGATCTGCTCTATTTGTGCACGCTGAAGGGTTGCTACTTTTTTTGTATTGGGGGTACCGCTACCACTTTGAATACCAGCCGCTTTTTTCAATAGAACTGACGCAGGCGGTGTTCTTGTCTCAAAGGTAAAACTACGATCACTATAAACAGTAATTGTCACCGGGGTTATTAGTCCTGGTTCCAGTTGTTGTGTAGCTGCATTGAATGCCTTACAAAACTCCATGATATTCACACCACGCTGGCCCAATGCAGGTCCAACAGGGGGGCTGGGCATCGCCTTGCCAGCAGGAATCTGTAGTTTGATATATGCTTCTACTTTCTTAGCCATAACAACTCCTCAAATGGGTATAGCGCCTCGATTGAACATCCTCACCTACTCGATGCAAAGACAAAGCTTCCCGGTTTAAAAACTCTCAATCACGCTTTTTCTACCTGGCTGAATTCTAATTCAACAGGCGTTGAGCGACCAAAAATTAAAACAGCCACACGCAGACGGCTCTTTTCATAGTTCACTTCTTCCACAACACCGTTAAAATCGACAAATGGACCCTCTTTCACACGGACCAATTCGCCAGGTTCAAACAACACTTTAGGTCTCGGCTTGGTTACCCCGTCCTCAACCCGTTGCATAATAGCAAGCGCTTCTTTGTCAGTAATCGGGGTTGGGGTTTGACTTGTTCCACCAATGAATCCCAGCACGCGTGGAATAGCCCGTACCATATGCCATGTTTCATCATCCATGACCATGTTCACAAGAACATATCCTGGAAAGAATTTCCGTGTACTTTTTCGTTTTTGACCCGAACGCATTTCAACGACTTCTTCCGAAGGTACAACGACTTCACCAATTTTATGTTCAAGATGGTGGTGTTCTGTACGTGATCTGATTTCACGCATCACAAAGTTCTCATAGCCCGAATAAGCATGCACCACAAACCACTGCTTTGATTTTTGATCGTCCACCGTCATATCAGCCCAAATGTGTTATTTTACCAATAGCCCACAACATACCTGAATCTATTCCCCAAAGAACAAATCCAGTAACTGTAACCATAACCATTACAATTGAAGTGGTCTGGATAGTCTCTTGCCGCGTAGGCCAAACGACCTTTTGTAACTCTATTTTTGCTTCTTTTGCAAACGAAAATACTTGTTTCCCCTGTTCAGTGAACAAGCCAAGCGTTAACGTCAACACCAACCAACCAATCCAAATTAAGGCGAGTATCGGCGCCGTGAAATGAAAATAATAGGTTCCAAAAAACGCCCCTGCAGTCACCAGCATCATGCCTAACCAAGACATAATACCGTAAAACTTCGGTGTGGAATACATTATATTTGTCATATTATTCAGGTAGTTGGCAGGCCAGGAGGGAATCGAACCCCCAACCTGCGGTTTTGGAGACCGCCGCTCTGCCAATTGAGCTACTGGCCTATATCAACGGTCAAACGGATGCAAACATCGGCCTGACCACGTTTTTTTTATTCAATGATTTTAGCAACAACGCCGGCGCCGACAGTACGGCCACCTTCCCGAATAGCGAATCGTAACCCTTCATCCATCGCAATCGGTGCATGTAAATTAATGACCATTTGAACGTTATCGCCTGGCATTACCATTTCTACGCCTTCCGGTAAATCACAAGTCCCCGTCACGTCTGTCGTTCTAAAATAAAACTGAGGACGGTAGCCATTAAAAAATGGCGTATGTCGCCCCCCTTCATTCTTCGACAACACATACACTTCAGCTGTGAACTTCGTATGCGGCTTGATAGAACCTGGTTTCGCAAGAACTTGTCCTCGTTCTACTTCATCTCGCTTCGTTCCTCGCAATAAAACACCTACGTTATCGCCAGCTCGGCCTTCATCTAACAACTTCCGGAACATCTCAACACCGGTACAAGTTGTCTTGACCGTGTCTCGAATACCTATGATCTCTACTTCTTCCCCAACCTTCACTATCCCGCTTTCAATCCGACCCGTCACTACCGTGCCTCGGCCTGATATTGAAAACACGTCTTCAATCGGCAACAAAAATGGTTTGTCGATATTACGCACCGGATCAGGTATATAGGAATCAAGCGTGTCTACCAATTTAACGATAGACGCAACACCAATCTCACTTTCTTCCCCAGCCAACGCCTTCAAAGCAGAGCCGACTATAATAGGAGTGTCGTCTCCAGGGAAATCGTACATCGTTAATAAGTCACGTACTTCCATTTCAACCAACTCTAACAACTCTTTATCATCAACCATGTCCGCTTTGTTTAGATAAACTACAATGTACGGAACACCCACTTGGCGTGACAATAAAATATGTTCTCTGGTCTGTGGCATCGGACCATCTGCTGCAGAGACAACCAATATCCCCCCATCCATTTGAGCCGCACCCGTAATCATGTTTTTTACATAATCGGCATGTCCTGGGCAATCTACGTGGGCATAGTGACGTTTCTTCGACACATACTCTACGTGAGCTGTTGAAATCGTAATACCTCGCTCACGTTCTTCAGGGGCCGCGTCAATTTGGTCGTATGCTTTCGCTGTACCACCATGTAACTTCGCCATAATCGTCGTTATCGCTGCTGTCAGGGTCGTTTTACCATGATCAACGTGTCCAATCGTGCCAACATTGACATGTACCATGTTGCCTCGTTCAAATCTGTCCTTCCCCAT
>CAMBHM010000026.1 GCA_945867185.1 Legionella genomosp. 1 | reverse complement strand
GGATAAATCCTGGGCCCTCATCATAGAACAAATCGAACAATGTGTGATCAACCAACACAGCACTCAAGGGCATGGTGCCACCGGTGAGGCCCTTTGAAAGACACAACAGTTGGGGTCGAATACCGGCATGCTCACAGGCCAACCATTTTCCGGTGCGACCAAGGCCCGTCATGATTTCATCGGCAATGACCAAGCGATCGTGTTCGGCGGCCCAAGCAGCCAATCGACGTAGAAAATCAGCACTGTAACACCGCATGCCGCCAGCCCCTTGGACAATGGGTTCTAAGATGAGGGCGCAGATCGCTGGTTTCATGACGTCTAGTGTTTTTTCAATGGAAGGCCACAAGGCACTACAATCGTGCCATAAGGGATCGTGTTCGTTGCTCACATAGGGAATGGCTTCTAAAAAATGGCAGGTGACCCCAAAGCCCGCATAGGATTTTTTATAGATGTCTAAATCACTGACGCTCAAAGCGCCCAATGTCTCACCATGATAACTGTTTTTCAATGCGATGAATTGATTGCGCTCAGGATGCCCTCGTTTCTGCGTGGCCTCGAGGGCAAGTTTCATGGCAATCTCAATGGCAGATGCCCCGTCGCTTGCAAAAAAAGCGTGCTGTAGACCACTCAGTTTGGCCAAGCGCTCTGACAATTCTACGAGCAGTGGATAGGTGGTATCAGCACCTATGACGTGTTCAAAGTGCGTCATTTGCTGAGTGATTGCTTGTAAAATATGAGGGTGTCCATGTCCTAGGGATTTGCACCACCAACTGGAGGTGGCATCGATGATGGGCCCGCGATCGGTATATAGATAACTGCCTTGGGCACGGTGTACGATGAGCGGGGGATGTGTTTCAAAGGTTTTCATTTGTGTACAGGGGTGCCAAACGTGTTGTAAGTCGCGATGGAGCAGTGTGTCGTGAGGCATGTTGTTGTTTTTGGTTGACAATGTAGAAGATGACTTTATCATGATCGGTTTTCCTATGATAGGATTACTATGAGAATTGGATTAGAAAAGATCACCCAAGCCGCTGTGATGGCTTTATATCACTGAGGTGGCTGTGAAAGCATATCAATGAGGGGCTTCAGCGCCGATTAATATCGAGACAAGCTCCCATCTACCGTTTCAATCCACCCTATGATCCCGCCCTCTAAATTAGCCACGCGGCTAAACCCTGCATCAAGCAGCAGTTGACAAGCATGCGCGCTGCGAAACCCTGATTTACAATAGACGACCGTGACTTTGTCCTTTTGAAGGCGCATCAGTTGCGTTTCAAGCGTAGACAACGGAATAAGATCCCCGCCAATATGACAAATTGCCCATTCAAACGGCTCTCGCACATCAATCAACTGCACAGCGTTTGGATCGGTCTTCATCCACTCTGAAAGCGTTTTAGCATTCATGGTCGACACCGACTTTTCCTGACACACTGTCACTTGTTTTTGGACAGGTGGATGTGAAGCACACCCTTGTTTGGGAATCTCGAAGCGGCGAAACTGCATGCTTAATACATCTATACTCAGCAATACGCCCGATAAAATGTCCCCCAACCCCAACAGTACTTTGATGGCTTCACTTGCTTGTAAAATCCCTGTTACCCCTGGCAAAACGCCTAAAACACCCACTGCGGCACAATTCGGCGCCAATGCTGCAAGCGGAGGTTCAGGATAAAGACATTGATAACAGGGACCATTTTTATAATTGAATACACTCAACTGCGCATCAAATTGATAAATACTTGCTGAGATCAATGGTTTTTTTAAGCGTCGACAGACCGCATTGATAAGATATCTTGCCTCATAATTATCGGTCGCATCTAGGATGAGATCATACGCATCGATGCAGGATGTCGCATTGTCTTCTGATAAAAATACCGCATAAGGATGTACTGTAATATGTGGATTCAATAATGTTAAACGCTCTGCAATCACCTCGGCTTTATTGCGACCAAGATCTGCTGTTTGAAACAAAATTTGACGATGAAGATTGCTCAGCTCAATCATATCACCATCTATCACAGCCAGTGTCCCAACCCCTGCTGCCGCGAGATACTGTAAGGCAGGACACCCAAGACCCCCACCTCCCACACAAAGCACCTTTGCAGCCTTTAATTGCCTTTGTCCCTCAAGACCAATCACCGGAAGTTGCCGCTGATATCGCAATAATTCTTGTTGATCCAATGTTTGCTTACCCATTATCCCTCCCCCTCGATCAGCACCGTGATCTAAGCCAATACTTTTTGAAAAAGCATTATACATCATAATGCTCGTACCGCGCTCCCACCGACGCCCCTGCTTCAAGAATGAAAGAATAGCTACAAAAAAACAGGCATTGTTTCTTGTTCAAAATGATTGTAATATCAGCAAATAACTTGATAACATGGGGCATCACCCGATGAGATCCCGTGTTATTGGCGGCATTCTTCTAATCGTTGGCACCTCCATCGGTGGCGGAATGCTCGCGTTGCCCGTGGTGAACGCTGCAACTGGCTTTTGGATCTCCTCGCTGTATCTCATCCTCTGCTGGTCTCTCATGACCCTTGGGGCTTTATATATTTTGGAAGTGAACCTGTATCTACCTCCTGGTAAAAATATGATCTCTATGGCTGGCTCTACCTTAGGGATCCCGGGATTGATCCTTGCCTGGTTGAGCTATTTATTTCTACTCTATACCTTACTATCCGCTTACATTTCAGGTGGGGCCGATGTCTTAGGTGGACTGCTCTCGCAGATCAACGTGGTCGCACCACAAACTACACTCACCATTCTATTCACCCTCCTGTTTGGCTTTATAGTCTATGGGGGCATTCATCGGGTTGATCTCATCAACCGTTGGCTCATGTTTGCAAAATTAGGTGTCTATTTACTGCTTGTGATCTTGATAACCCCTTTGGTGCATTTTCCAACTCTACAAAGCGGCCACTCCATACCTGTACCAGGTTCTTTGATGGTCTTGATCACCTCCTTTGGATACGCCATCATCATTCCAAACTTACGGACTTATTTTAATGATGAAGTGATCACACTAAAAAAAGTAGTGCTACTGGGATCCCTCATTCCGCTTTTTTGCTATATTCTCTGGGATGCGATCATCCTAGGGAGTCTCCCTACCTCTGGAGCCCATGGCTTATTGACCCTCATGACGGATGAACATGCTACAAGCACGCTCGCACATTTGCTTTCAAATACCGTGCGCAGCCCCCTCATCAGCACCTTTTTTCATTTCTTTACCGCCATCTGCATGTTGACTGCTTTCTTAGGGGTCTCTCTATGCCTCATCAGCTTTTTAGGAGATGGCTTACACATGACTCAACACGGGTTGCAAGGATTAGGATTGTTTATACTGACTTTCCTGCCCCCACTACTTGTCGTCATCTATTACCCTGGTGTTTATATCAACGCCTTGAGCTATGCTGGGATCTGTTGTGTGATCCTGCTTTTATTACTTCCCGCATTGATGTCTTATATAGGCCGACCGCATGCAACAACCCAGTTTGTTGTCCCCGGAGGCCAAATCTGTCAATGGATCGTGATGATTGCATCCCTTATATTATTGATCCTGAGCGCACGTTGACAACACGTGCTATTTTTGTTAAAATTTTGTATAATTTTTATAAAAATTGAGCATTAAAGGGGCGTGCACGTGGTGAATTCAAAATTATTAGGCGGAATCCTCCTCATCGTTGGCACCTCTATCGGTGGTGGCATGTTGGCACTGCCTGTAGCAACCGCTGAAGTAGGGTTGGCCAACTCTGCTCTATTTTTACTCCTATGTTGGCTCATCATGACAGCCGGTGCTTTATTAATGCTTGAAGTTAATTTACGCCTCCCTGCCGGTAGCAATATGGTTTCTATGGCCAAGGCTACCCTAGGCTTGCCAGGACAACTGATTGCCTGGATTGCTTATCTTTTTTTACTCTATACCCTTCTTGCCGCCTACATTTCCGGCGGCAGCGATGTGTTACATGGCCTATTGCAACAGATCCACCTTGAAGTGCCAGCGCCCCTCACCGCTATGTTATTCACCGCGTTATTTGGTTTTATCGTCTATGGTGGAATTCGCACGGTGGATTATGTGAACCGGGGTTTGATGTTTGGTAAACTAGGCATTTACCTCCTCTTGATTCTTATTATCAGTCCACACATCACCCTCCCTACCTTACAGGGCGGCTCTGCAACGGCCATCACAGGAAGCCTCATGATTTTGATCACCTCCTTTGGTTTTGCCTCCATCGTGCCCAGTTTGCGTGACTATTTTCATGATGACAAACAAACCTTACGCCGAGTCATCTTATGGGGATCGCTCATTCCTCTTGTCTGCTATACCTTATGGGAAGCGGTCATCATGGGTGTGGTGGCGCGAGGGGGCCCTCATGGACTGATGGCCTTATTCACAAGCGATCATGCGACCAGCGGACTCACCGAAGCCTTGCAATTCGCCATTCAAAATCCCTGGATTTCAGGATTTTTTAATTTCTTCACCTCCATCTGCATGATCACTGCGTTTTTGGGCGTATCTTTAGGCTTATTTGATTTTCTAGCGGATGGCTTACAACTTAAAAAATCAGGGATCCAAGGGCAGTGCACCTTCATGCTAACCTTCCTACCACCACTTGCTGTAGTCTTAATAAGCCCTGGCATTTATTTGCATGCCTTGAATTATGCGGGTGTCTGCTGTGTGGTGTTATTACTGCTCTTACCGACCCTCATGGCGTGGCGTGGGCGACAAATAGAAGGTCCATTGGACAATACTGCGCTTGTTCCTGGCGGAAATGCCATGCTCCTTCTCTTGGCTATCATTGCGATTGGGTTGCTTGTATTAGCACTATAGCACTATACTATCGGCTTCAAATTAAGGTGTTCTTTCATGATCCGACGCAGATCATTTCTCAAATGGGCTGGTAACAAATACAGCTCCCTCGATAACATTTTGGCCGTTCTTCCCAAGGCATCCCGTTTAATCGAACCCTTTGCAGGATCAGGTGTTATTTTCCTGAATGCAGACTATCCCCAATTTATAATAGGCGAAGAAAATACTGATCTCATTGCCCTGTTTCAGGCCTTACAACAAGAAGGTCCTGTCTTTATCTCCGATTGCAAATTTTTTTTCAACGACACGTCTAATACGGCTTCTTATTACTATCAACGAAGAGACGAGTTCAATCAGTGTACCGATCCAAGACAGCGAGCCCTGCTGTTTCTCTATCTCAATCGCCATGGTTACAATGGACTGTGTCGTTACAGTATAAAATCTGGCTATAATGTGCCTTTTGGAGACATGAAGGCCCCTTATTTTCCGGAACAAGAAATGCAGCATTTTCATCAGAAAAGTCAGCAAGCCAGCTTTCTACAGGCTGATTTTAAAGAAACTTTCAAACAGGCACGATCTGGAGATGTCATTTACTGCGATCCCCCTTATGCACCTCGAACACAATTCAGCAATTTTTCCAGCTACACTCATAAAAAATTTGGTGAACAAGAACAAATCGCTTTGGCAGAACTGGCTGCTTCCTATGCGTCAAAAGGGATCACGGTTGTTATTTCCAATCATGACACGACCTTTACACGCCACCAGTATCGAGACAGTCAAATCATCTCTTTCCCCGTGAAACGTACCATCAATTGTCAAGGAGCCAATCGACTCCCAGTGCAAGAATTGTTGGCTATTTTCAAAGGTTCCTGGACGATTTCTTAAAAAGAATATTGGGCCTTGGCTGACGCTAAAAAATGTGGCTGATTTTGAGTTGACCGGTGTACTGCTAATCAATCCATGGGCCTAACGATTATGATCTTTCAAAAAGAAGGCCGCGATCAAGACCAGTAATAGGGAAATCGGCAAAATAGACAACGCGACTTGATAATCCACTACGGTGTAAACATGTTCACCATTCACCACACCACTGTCACCAAACGTATCTAGGAGCTTGCCCACCAAGGGCTGAAGGATAACCCCTCCCAACGTCACTATCATGTTGGTCGCAGCAAAAACCGTCCCAGACAACTGAGCACCACTGTTTTCTTTCGCCATGATGAACACAATGAGCTCTGTCCCACTGAATAGGCCATACGCAAACAGCAGGGCATTCAAGGTGATTGCCGATAATCCAGAGCAATATAGAATAAGGCAGACACACACGAACGATGCCAAGGCACCGATCGTCAGAGGCAACACCCGTCGACCCGTTAAATCAGACAAGTACCCGGCAATGGGCGCGCCCACTGCCCATCCCAAAAACAAATAAGAAATAGCACGAGCAGCATCATGTTTGTTCAGATGATGTGCGTGCTCCAAATAGGTCTTTCCCCATAACTCTCCAAATACAGACAGTGAGGTATAAAGACACGCTCCGACAAAACCAATCAACCATACTTGAGGCGAGAGTAATACTTGTATCACGTTTCGAAAAAATTCAGGCAGGGGTTGGACCACCCGAGTAGGATTGCCATGCCCATCCCGAACCAATAAGAAAATCAACGAGGTCAAGACCACCCCTATCACTACCATCATCGATAACACATGGGATAAGCCCAAGGTTGCAGCCATTTCCGTGATTTTTACTTCACCATACACAAGGCCTAACATCCCCAAGGTGGTAATGAGTCCGGCTACCAAGGAAAAAAATCGACGCGGTAACCAATGCAATGCAAGTGATAACACGCCTACGAATGCAAAAGAAGATCCAAATCCGACTAAAAATCGCCCACCACCGGCTATCATGAGTGAGGAGGAGTAGGAAAAAAGATAGGAGCCTACGGTGCAACACAAGCAAGCAAAAGACAACAAGCGACGGGGACCAAATCGATCCATCAGCATGCCTACCGGCATCTGCATGGGAGAATAGGCAAAATAATAAAATGCGGATAATTGACCAAATGCCGATGCGGAAATATGGCCAAACGCTGCACTCAATTCACTTTGTAAAGCTCCAGGAATGATTCTTAAAACAAACTCGTAACAGTAAAAGAAGGCCCCTATGGTGCAAACCAGGATACCCAACCATAATTGCCTTCGCTGTGCCATATTAAGACTGACCATGCAGATCAGCATGTGCATGTGTTTCTTTTAAGAAATACGTCAGCAACGCGGCGATAAAGATGCCGACAGGCACAATGGTCAATGCAAATTGATAATCCACAGAATTATATAACTCTTGGAGATGCTCAACACCCACCCCTTGAAGCACTGCCCCACGAGACATCAAGCTGAAATCTAACAGACGGCCCACCATCGGCTGTAACACCATCGCGCCAACCATCACAATGGTATTCGTCATCGCTATCGCCGTCCCCGCCGCTTCCCGGGGACTAACCTCACGACCGACAGCAAACACTATCGACTGCACACTATATAGAAGGCCTAATAAAAACATCAGCACACACAACGTGTGCAAAGTGAGCCCTGGCATATACAGAATAACGACCATGACCAAAGCAGCCCCTGTCGCCCCTAAAAACATCGGTAGTTTACGACGCCGAATTTTATCTGAAATATACCCCATGGTCGGCGCACCAATTGTAAAGCCTAGAAATAAAATAGAATTACACCAATTCGCATCTGCAGGTGTTAAGCCATGTGCATGTTGGAAATAGGGGATCCCCCAAAGTTCTGCAAACACCGTTGTTGGTAAATACACCAAACAGCCATAGGCGCCATTGATCCAAATCTGTTTGTTACGCACGATGAGTGCCAAATCAACCAAGTTTTGTTTCAAACTATCCACCGTTCCGCGATCACTGGCAGGGCCTCGATGATCGCGAATACCAAACCAAAGGATCACAACAAGACCTATGCCAAAAAAAGCAGTGAGATTGATCGTTTTTTGCCAACCCATCCACGCCACCATCTCACCCAGTATATTGTCACCCAACATCGCCCCAATGGTGCCTAATGCTGTCGCCATCCCAGCAACCATGGCCAGTTTGTTTTCAGGCAACCACAAGGTGGCTAATTTCAGCACCCCAACGAATGCAAACGCTGAGCCTAAACCCACCAAGAAACGCCCAATGGCTGCAACTTGAAATTCTAACGTGTCAGCAAACATGAATGATCCAACGACACAAATCAGACAAGCCACTGTCAACAAGCGTCGAGGGCCAAATCGATCCATCAGTACCCCAACCGGTAATTGCATGGGCACATAGGCGTAATAATAAAAAGCGGCTAAAAACCCAAACCCCGTCGCCGATAGATTAAAATGGGCTCGTAACGCGTTTTCCATCACACTCGGTGAGATTCTCAAGAAATACTCGTACGAATAAAAAACGGCTCCAAGTGCACAAATAGACCAAGCCATCAACAAATAATGCTTACTGTTTTTAACGGACACGAATATGCTCCTTACTGTAAGAAACTGCACACAATGACGATAAGAACTTACAACAACGTACAGCGCCGACTGACGCCACTAGCTATCGCAGCTGCCGCAACTGCCGCAGGCACCCGCTCCCGCAAACGCGGATCAATCGGTTTGGGAATGATGTACTGCGCACCAAAATCCCAGCAGATCACACCAGGATAATTGTCTTTTACCTCTTGTGGTGTAGGCTCATGTACCAAACTACGAATCGCATCCACGGCTGCGATTTGCATGGCTTGATTGATACATGTTGCACGCACATCCAGTGCACCTCGAAAGATATAAGGAAAACATAACACATTATTCACTTGATTAGGATAGTCGCTGCGACCTGTTGCAATGATGAGATCATCACAGATTTCCAAAGCAAGCTCGGGCCTTATTTCAGGCTTCGGATTCGATAAAGCAAACACAATGGGTTTTTTCGCCATGAGCTTTAGCAAGGGCGCATTCAATAAATCGGGTTTAGCAACCCCAATGAACACATCCGCATCCACCAACGCATCTGCTAAAGTTCGGCATGAGGTTGTCCTTGCAAATGCGAATTTATAAGGATTTAAATCTTCGCGGCCGGTATGGATAACCCCATGGCTATCTAACAACAATACGTTTTCTTTGTTAGCCCCCAACGCCACCAATAATCGCATGGAAGCGATGCCTGCAGCGCCCGCTCCAATACAAACAATGCGCGCTTCAGATAATGTTTTGTGCTGCAACTCCAGTGCATTCAACAGCCCTGCGGCTACGACGATTGCTGTGCCGTGCTGATCATCATGGAACACGGGGATTTGCAACTGTTCAATCAGGGCTTGCTCGATCTCAAAACACTCTGGCGCCTTGATGTCTTCCAGATTGATCCCTCCAAAGGTGGGGGAAATCCGTTTTGCGGTAGAAATAAAAGCCTGCGGATCAACCGCATCGACCTCAATATCAAACACATCAATGTCGGCAAACTGCTTAAACAACACAGCTTTGCCTTCCATGACTGGTTTGCTCGCCAAAGGCCCCACATCACCCAGTCCCAACACGGCCGTACCGTTGGTCATGACAGCGATTAAATTACCTTTGGCCGTATATCGATAAGCATTTTCCGGATCGCTTGCAATAGCCAGTACAGGCTCTGCCACTCCTGGCGTATAAGCCAACGACAAATCATCTTGAGACTGTGTTGGTTTTGTTGCATGCATACCCAATTTGCCAGGCGTTGGAAACTCGTGATACGTCAACGCCCGTTGTTTTAAGAGATCATCCAAAATGCAGTTCCTTATGCGGCAGTGCCTCGAGTTTTATATCTATCACGGAATTTCTGGACCCGACCACCGGTGTCTACCAATTTCTGTTTCCCTGTATAAAAAGGGTGGCACTCAGCACACACTTCAATGCTCAAATTTTTACACAACGTAGATCGTGTTTCAAACACTTGACCACAGCTACAAGTGACGGTGATAGTTGTATACTCAGGATGAATCGATGCTTTCATAGAATACTCTCTTTATTAACATAACGAACATCGCCACCCAGTCGAAGCCGGGCACCATGTTCTCAAATTTTCCAAATGACGCGAGACAATATCAGAATTGCAACTATAAATCAAATCGCCATACTGACCCAAACCGGCGCATGATCAGAGGGTCTTACATGCTGTCTAGGCCCCACATCAATCTGACTCTCGGTACAGCGCGCTCGTAAGGGCTCACTCAGTAAAATATGATCAATTCTCGCGCCACAATCTCGCCGAAAGGCAGCCGCCCGATAATCCCACCAGCTAAACTGTTTGGTCTTTGATGAGAACATCCGAAAACTATCATGAAGACCTACAGCCAACAAGGCTTGAAAGGCCTCTCGCTCCAAAGGGCTCACTAGCACCCCCCCTGCGAATGCAGCAGGCGAGTGCACATCTTGATCCTCGGGCGCGATATTAAAGTCCCCCACCACAGCAAGCGATGGATGTGCTATCAACTGTGCTTGTAAAAAGGCCGTGGCCTCTTTCAACCAGGAGAGTTTATACGCGTATTTCTCAGTCCCCACAGCCGCACCATTGGGGACATAATAATTCACCAGGCGTATGCCTGCAATGCTTGCTGCTAGGACACGGCGTTCTGGATCCTGCCAATCAGGGATCACCACGTCCTCTATAGGAAAACGACTGACAATCGCCACCCCGTTGTATGTTTTTTGCCCTGAATAAACCACCTGAAATCCCTGAGAGGCAAAGGCCTCCACCGGGAAATTCGGATCGGTGACTTTTGTTTCTTGTAACGCCAACACATCCGCTTTGGAAGTCTCTAGCCAGGCCAACACTTGCTCAAGTCGCACGCGTAACGAATTGACATTCCAACTGGCTAATTTAAACATGAATCCCCTCATACTCGATGATCAAGGGGGCATGATCTGAAAAAAATTGCTCCCGATAAATAGACACAGCCCCTACTGACTCCGCAAGATCAGGTGTAATCACTTGATAATCAATGCGCCACCCTACGTTATTAGCCCGCGCTTGACCTCGATTAGACCACCAGGTGTACTCATTCGCTTCTTTGTTTCTCAAACGAAACGCATCCACGAACCCCATGGGTCCAAACAACTGATCCAACCAAGCCCGTTCTTCTGGCAAAAAACCAGAATGTTTCTGATTGCCGCGCCAATTTTTAATATCAATAGGATGATGAGCGATATTCAAATCTCCACAAATAATCAAAGCCTTACCAAGGGCTTTTAATTGCATCAAGTGTTTCCCAAAGCGTTCCAAAAAATCATATTTAACGACTTGTCGTACATCCCCACTGGTGCCAGACGGCAAATACAAAGACACAACACTCAGATGAGGATAATCAAATTGCACATATCGCCCTTCTTCATCAGAGATATCAAAGCCCAACTTACTCACCACGGACAATGGCTTCACTCTAGAAAACAAAGCCACCCCGCTGTAACCTTTTTTAACCGCATCCACGTATTCACAATCATAGCCTTCTGGGAAATAAAGCGGATCGGGGTGAAGCTGTTCATGCTGCGCTTTTGTTTCCTGTATACAGACCATGTCCGCCTTTTGAGTGGCCAACCATTCAAAAAATCCTTTGCGAGCCGCTGATCGAATCCCATTGGCATTAAAACTAATGATTTTCACGACACAGTTCGACACAAGGTTGTCGCCATCCGAGCCAATCGCTCCCCTAAGCATTTTGCAAGCACAAGCTCCTCTTCACTCATGGGTCGTTCATTTTGACTACCTGCCACATGCGTTGCACCATACGGCGTACCACCCGTTTGTGTTGAGCTTAAGACAGGTTCTGTATAGGGAATACCGAGTAACACCATGCCTTGATGAAACAAAGGCAACATCATGCTCAATAACGTGGTTTCTTGACCCCCATGCATCGATCCAGTGGATGAAAACACACAGGCAGGCTTATTCACCAAATCCCCCGCCAACCACAACGGT
>CAMBHM010000025.1 GCA_945867185.1 Legionella genomosp. 1 | reverse complement strand
GTGACTCTCTCCAGCACTTGCGCATAGGCCTTTTCATTTTCATTCACAGGAACGGCCGCAACTGCTGGCTGCGCTTCAACAGACTGTACAGGCGATGCAACGGCCTGTCTTACTGGTGAAGCGGGGGGCGCTGACGCAGTGCTTTCAGCCGACAATGGCTGACGACTGATTTGTTCAAACAAGCGATCCACCGTTTTCTCTAAGTCTTCCACCTCTAAAAACAGCGCGGCAGACCTTTTGCGACTTCGTTGAGAAGCCTGTCGTTGCGCTCCAGCGCACGCCCTATTGTCATTATAAACCTGGGTGGCACGTTCAATAAGACGCCGTGTTGTCTCAGGAGAGCCACTTGGCAGCTGACGCAGCACCTCCTCTAAAGTCCTTTTTATTTCTAGTAACCCTGCCCTCGCATTCCGTAGTAGGGGCATGCTCCTCTCCTAAGAAGTGGGCAACGGCGGACAATGATACTCTGCCGTGATTTGCCCTGTCGGATCAACCGCTTTCAACGCAACGGGAAATTTCCAAAGCTGATGTACATGCTTTAACACATCCATTGTTGCAGGCCCGAGCGGCACTCGATTATGCTGCGTATAGTTCAATGTCAACGTGCGATCTCCTTCCATATCTACAGAAAATACTTGAATATCTAGATCACTATGACTCAAATTATATTGCTTTGATAACGACTCCCTGATCAATTGATAGCCTTGCTCATTATGAATGGAGCCCACTAACATCTCAGGTTGCCTATCATCATCCACGATGTGAAAGAGTTTTAGATCTCGAATGATTTTAGGAGAGAGGTACTGGGCTATAAAACTTTCATCTTTATAATTTCTCATTGCATGATCCAGTCCGGTTAACCAATCTGTATTAGCAAGAGTAGGAAACCACCGCAAATCCTCTTCTGTCGGAGACATACAGATCCGTTTGATATCTTGCATCATGTGATATCCCAATGTATATGGATTGATACCATTGAAGTGAGGACTATTATAGGAAGGCTGATAAATGACATTCGTATGGTTTTGCAAAATTTCCAGCATGAACTCATCGGTCACCAATTTTTCATCATATAGCGCATGGATCAACGTGTAATGCCAAAAACAGGCCCATCCCTCGTTCATGACTTTGGTTTGACCCTGGGGATAAAAATACTGAGCTATTTTCCGAACAATCCGTACGATTTCGCGTTGCCAAGGTTTCAACAAGGGGGCATTTTTTTCAATGAAATAAAGAATGTTTTCCTGCGGATCAACTGGAAAGCGTACTTTGTCCCCCTGTTCATCGGTGCCTTTTTGCGCTGGAATCGTTCGCCATAATTCATTCACCTGTGTTTGCAAGTACATCGCCCTGTTCTGTTGACGAATCTTTTCTTCTTGAATAGAGAGGGCTGTTGGATGTTTATATCGATCGACTCCATAACTCATTAACGCATGGCAAGCATCTAAAATCTCTTCTACCGCATCAATACCATGACGTTCCTCACACTCTGTGACATAGTTTTTAGCAAACACCAAATAATCAATGATGGCATCTGCTGACGTCCACATTTTAAACAAATAATTGTTTTTAAAAAATGAATTGTGTCCATAACAGGCATGGGCAATCACCAGTGCTTGCATCGCCATGGTGTTTTCTTCCATCAAATAGGCAATGCACGGATTGGAGTTGATGACCAACTCATAAGCCAGTCCCATTTCTCCCCGTTGATAACTGTTTTCAACCCCTACGAAATGTTTTCCAAAAGACCAATGACTATATCCAATCGGCATGCCCACTGAGGCATAAGAATCCATCATTTGTTCTGCTGTTATCACTTCTAATTGATTGGGATAAGTATCCAATCGATGATCTTTTGCAATCCGTGCGATCTCACGGTCATACTGCTCCAGCAATTCAAAGGTCCATTCGGCACCCGTTGATAAGGGCTTTTTTTTCATGCCGGTTTCCTTTTAAATAACTCACGAAAAACAGGGTAAATATCCACCACGTCGTCAATGTTCTCCATGGAGAAATTAGGGTAATGCTGCTGTACTTGCTGATAAACATCCCACAAACTTTGATGATGCCTGGGCATGATTTCTATGTAGGCAAAATATTGCAGCAACGGCATGATTTTTTCATCTAATAACTCTAAACAATAGGGAGAATCTGCGTTCCAGTTGTCTCCGTCCGAAGCTTGCGCTACATAAATATTCCAAGCGGCCGGGTGATACCGGGCTTCAATGATCTGGTGCAACAGCTCAAGTGCGCTAGACACGACCGTCCCACCTGTTTCACGTGAATAGAAAAAATCTTGCTCATTTACTTCTTTAGCAGACGTATGATGTCTTATGAACACCAGCTCTATTTTGTCGTAATTTTTGGTCAGAAAAAGATACAGTAAAATAAAGAATCGTTTGGCAATGTCTTTTTTAGGTTCATCCATCGAACCTGATACGTCCATCACACAAAACATCACCGCTTGGGTGGAGGGAGAGGGCACCCGCACCCGGTTGTTATACCGTAAATCCAAGGTGTCTATAAAAGGCACTGCGCTGATTCTTTTTTTAAGCCGCTCTATCTCTTCTTTTACCTTTTCGAGCTCATGGGGCTTTTGTTTAGACAAGGCCAGTAGTCGCTCCAGTTCTTCTTCTTGTACCTTTAGTTCCTGTTTATAAGGAGAGGCCAAGGCAACTCGACGCCCTGTTGCCTGCTTCATTGAACGTAATACATTGATATTGCTCGGGATACCGCTCGAAGTGACGCCAGCGCGGATGGTTTTTAACGTGGTGATACGAGCGAGCTCTTTCTTCACAAGCAAGGGCAATTCTAAATCTTCAAAATACAACTCCAAAAATTCTTCACGTGACAATTGAAACACAAAGTCATCTTCACCAGCACCCGTATTACTGGCTTCTCCACCACCGCCATCTCCAGACTGACCGCTCGGACGTTGAATGCGATCCCCCCGAATAAACGTATCGTTTCCCGGTAGCACCTGCTCTCTCTTCCCACCCCTGCCCCCAAGAAATCGCGGCTCTGAAATATCTTTAGCAGGAATAGTGATTTGCTCGCCTTTATCAATCTCCGTGATACTGCGTTTCCCCACTGCTTCAGACACCGCACGTTTAATCTGCGTTTTATAACGACGCAAAAATCGCTGCCGATTGACGGTGCTTTTTTTTCCCGCATTTTGTCGTCGATCGATCAACTGTGTCATCATATCCTCTGATCAGTGATGCTTACTGTGATTTTCTAACCCGCAAGTACCACTCGCACAACAAGCGCACTTGTTTTGCGGTGTATCCTTTATCCACCATACGCGCGATGAATTCCGCATGTTTTTTCTTATCATCCTCAGACGCTTTGGCATTGAAAGAAATAACAGGCAACAGATCTTCCGTGTTGGTGAACATTTTTTTCTCAATCACGGATTTTAGTTTTTCATAACTGTTCCACTTTGGATTCTTCCCATGGTTATTTGCACGGGCTCGCAACACAAAATTAACCACTTCATTTCGAAAGTCTTTAGGATTAGAAATACCCGCTGGCTTTTCAATTTTTTCAAGATCCGTGTTCAAAGCAGCTCTGTCAAAAATTTCACCCGTATCGGGATCACGATAATCTTGATCTTGAATCCAAAAATCTGCATACGTGATGTACCTATCAAAAATATTTTGTCCATACTCTGAGTAAGACTCTAAGTAGGCCGTCTGAATTTCCTTACCAATAAACTCCACATACTTAGGCGAGAGATATTCTTTAATAAAATTCAAATACCGCTCATGCAGCTCTTGAGGGAACTGCTCTTGCTCAATTTGCCGCTCCAATACGTAGAGCAAATGCACTGGGTTGGCCGCTACTTCTGTTTGATCAAAGTTGAAGACTTTAGACAAAATTTTAAATGCAAATCGAGTAGAAATGCCGCTCATGCCTTCATCAACACCCGCAAAGTCCCGATATTCTTGATACGATTTGGCCTTAGGATCCGTGTCTTTTAACGTCTCACCGTTATACACCCGCAATTTAGAATAAATACTAGAGTTTTGAGGTTCTTTTAGCCGAGTCAACACAGAGAATTGCGCCAACATATCTAACGTCCCAGGGGCACAAGGGACCGTGTCCAATGAGCTATTTTCAATCAATTTTTTATAAATTTTTAACTCTTCTGAAATTCGAAGACAATAAGGCACCTTGACGATGTTGATCCTGTCAATAAAGGCCTCATTGTTTTTATTATTACGAAACGCTTGCCATTCAGCTTCATTAGAATGTGCAAGAATAATGCCTTCAAAAGGAATCGAAGACAGCCCTTCTGTCGCATTGTAGTTGCCTTCTTGTGTCGCAGTCAGCAAAGGATGTAAGACTTTAATAGGGGCTTTAAACATTTCCACAAACTCAAGTAATCCCCGGTTTGCTCGACATAATCCACCAGAATAACTGTATGCATCGGGATCGTCCTGAGAAAACGCTTCGAGTTTTCGAATATCCACCTTACCGACCAAAGAAGAAATATCTTGGTTGTTTTCGTCGCCAGGCTCCGTTTTCGCAATAGCAATTTGTTTCATGCGCGACGGTCTTACTTTAATGACACGAAATTGATTGATATCACCATTGAATTCATGAAGCCGTTTAATGGCCCAAGGCGACATGATATAACGCAAATATCGACTGGGAATACCAAAACGCTCTAGCAACAATGGCGCATCTTCTTCCGGGTTAAAGAGTGACAAAGGCGAATCAAATACAGGGGAGCCTTTGATCGCATAAAACGGTGTTTTTTGCATCAACTCTTTCAATTTTTCAGCCAAAGAGGACTTGCCACCTCCAACAGGGCCTAACAAATATAACACTTGCTTGATTTCTTCTAGCCCTTGCGCTGCATGTTTTAAAAAACCAACGACTTGCTCTATCGGATCTTCCATGCCATAAAACTCATCAAATACCGAGTACCGCTGAATCACTTTATTAGAAAAAATACGCGACAATACAGGATCATGACGCGTATCAATACGCTCAGGTTCTCCTATTGCCATCAATAAACGTTGTGCAGGGTTGGCATACGCCATAGGATCCGTGCGGCATAACTCAAGATACTCATCCAAGCTCATTTCTTCTTCTTGGTTTTCTACAAAACGCCGTGTGTAGCCTGCCAAAAATTCGTGTGTGTTCATGCCGTCATCCTCTCTATTCCCTGTAACAATCAAACTCTTATTTCAGTATAGGCGAATTCTTACCAATTGAACCAGGCTGCATGATATTTATTTAAAAGGCTCATTGGTGTACAGTCTCGGTGGAATCATAACGGAGACGTAACAGCCATGTCAGCCACCACAATTTATCTTAAAGACTATCAACCAGCATCTTTCACAGCGACCACCGTCGATTTATCCTTTGACTTATTTGAGGACAAAGCACTGATCTCTAGTCGCATGCAATTGCAACGTCAACACCCCGGTGAACTGCGTTTATATGGCGATACGCTTGAACTCATCAGCATTCATATGAATGACCTGCCATTAGAGGAGTCAGCCTATCAACTGGTTGATGGCGATCTTATCCTCCCGGAGTGCCCTGATCATCTTACCTTAACCGTTGTCACGGCCATTCGGCCTCAAGACAACACCGTATTATCAGGCTTGTATCGTTCCAATCATTTGTTTTGTACCCAGTGCGAACCCCATGGCTTTCGCCGGATCACCTTCTTTCTCGATCGCTCAGACGTCTTAGCAACCTATACCACGCGTATCACTGCAGATAAGAAACACTATCCCGTCTTGCTATCTAATGGTAATTTACGCGCGCAAGGCGATGCACCAAATGGTCGACACTGGGTCGAGTGGCATGATCCCTTTAAAAAACCATCTTATTTATTCGCCTTGGTTGCAGGCGATCTCACTTGTCTTCGTGATCAATTTGTAACCATGAGTGGGCGAACGATTGCACTGAGCATCTATGTAGAACCAGGACATGAAAAGGCCTGTGTTCACGCCATGGCCTCCTTAAAGAAGGCCATGCGTTGGGATGAGCAAGAATATGGCCGAGAGTACGATCTCGATGTATTCATGATAGTCGCTGTGAGTGACTTCAATATGGGTGCCATGGAAAATAAGGGCTTGAATATCTTCAATTCCAAGTACATCTTAGCACGCCCCGATACAGCAACCGATCAAGACTATTCCGACATTGAAGGCGTTGTCGGACATGAATATTTTCACAACTGGACCGGTAACCGCATCACCTGTCGCGATTGGTTTCAGTTGAGCTTAAAAGAGGGCTTGACCGTATTTCGTGATCAAGAATTTTCACGCGACATGAACTCAAGAGAAGTATATCGCATTCTAGATGTGAAACTCCTTCGAAACACCCAGTTCGCAGAAGATGCCGGTAGCATGGCACATCCTGTGCGTCCTGAGTCCTACCAAGAAATCAATAATTTTTACACCGCCACCGTTTATAACAAAGGGGCGGAAGTCATTCGTATGCAACAGACCTTACTGGGAAAAGAAGGCTTTCGTCGCGGCATGGATCTCTATTTTATGCGCCATGATGGGCAAGCCGTGACCATCAATGATTTTGTCGCTGCGATGGAAGACGCCAATGGGGTTGATTTTACCCAATTCAAACGATGGTATAGTCAAGCAGGAACCCCTGTGGTCACGGTAAAAAGCCACTATACGAAAGGCAGACTAACCCTGACGCTCTCACAAACTTGCCCACCAACGCCTGAGTGTCTAAAAAAAGAACCATTCCATATTCCAGTGCGCGTCGCATTATTCACGGCAACAGGCGAACGAATTCCCCTCGCACACGATGTATTAGCCTTGCAAGCAGCCTCTCAAGAGTTTCACTTTGATAATCTACCCGAGAAACCCTTGGTCTCTTTATTACGTGATTTTTCAGCCCCAATCCTGTTACAACAAGATCTCAGTACCCAAGACTATTTGGCATTGCTACGGTTTGAAACCGATGGCTATGCACAGTGGTATGCAGCAGAACAATTGGCACGAGAAGCTATTTTCACTTGTTACCATACCCCAGAAGAAACATGGGCTCTTCCAGAAGCCCTTGTTCTAGCCTACCAACACATTTTGTTAGACGATGTGCGCGATGCGGCACTTCGGGCGGTATTACTCACTCCCCCTGGGTTTAACGATCTCGCCGTATCATGTCCTGACATCGATGTGGAACGCTTAGAAAAGGCCCGACTTTTCTTTCAAAAGACCTTAGGACTTGCGTTACTGACCGAGATCTCCACGCTGTATCACCGCCTTTGGCAAACAGAAGATCACGCCATGCATGCAGCTGCCTATTCACGCAGACAATTGCGTAACCTCTGCTTACGGCTCATGATGAAAGGCGATGAAAAAATCGCCTTACCGCTTTGCACACAACAATTTGAACAAGCCAAAACCATGACCGACCAATTGGCAAGTTTCGCTTTACTCGTAAACAGCACTGATCCACATATAAGGGAGAAGGCTGTTGACGGCTTCTATCAACAATGGAAACAGGACGATTTGGTGCTCGATAAGTGGTTCTCCTTACAAGCAAGTTGCGAACAACCTGATACTTTATCGCGTGTAAGAAGACTCTTACAACATCCTGCCTTCACACTAAAAAATCCAAACAAAGTCCGTGCGCTGATTGGTGCATTTACAGAAGGCAATCCGCGCCAGTTTCATGCCGTAGACGGCAGTGGGTACGCTTTTTTAACCGATCTCTTACTCAACATCGATGCCATTAATCCGCAAATTGCAGCGCGCCTTGCTACCCCCTTCACTCGGTGGCAACGCCTCAATGCACCAAGACAAACACTCATCAAACAACAACTCACACGATTATCAAGCAGTACGTTATCCCGTGATCTGCGTGAGCTCGTTACAAAAAGTTTGGCGAATTAACCGATGGGTATTCGATGTGCTGTGATGGGTCATCCGATTGATCACAGCCTTTCTCCTCTCATCCATCAACGATTCGCCGAACAAACAGGCTTATCCCTATGTTATGAAAAAATAAAAGTAGATCCCCTACACTTTGAGGCGCAAGTTACCGCCTTTTTTAAACAAGAGGGTCTCGGATTAAATATCACCTTACCTTGCAAACAACAAGCTTTTACAATGAGCCAATACCCCTCAGCACGATGTGCGGCAGCCAAAGCCGCAAACACGTTGTGGATGGAATCCGGATGCCTTCATGCTGATAACACCGATGGAGTTGGCTTACTGAAAGACTTATCTCGATATCTCTCCCTCAGCGATCAATCAGTGGTATTGCTGGGCTCAGGAGGCGCTGCCCGAGGCGTACTAGGACCGTTACTTGCAGCCCATCCTGCACGTGTGACATTGGTTGCCCGATCCGAAAAGAATGCTCAGCCACTCATAGCAGATCACCCCAGTGCCCTGTTATGCACCTTCGATGCACTGCCAGCAGATCTCCCCTGCGATCTACTCATCAATGCCACTTCAGCCGGCCTGCAGGGCACCTCCCTCGTCTTACCGGATACCCTCTTACAACACCGCCCCCTTTGTTATGATCTTAGCTACCAACAACAAGGAGAAACGCCTTTTGTTGCCTGGGCACGACGCCATGCTTGCACCGCTTACGATGGTTTAGGAATGTTGGTTGAACAAGCAGCAGCTGCTTTTTACATCTGGCATGGGATCATGCCGAATACCGAACCCGTCTTGCAGTGGCTAAAAAAAATATGTTATGTTGGCAGAGACTGAACCAACATAGGACGTTACGTGATGATCCCGTTTATTGAACAAGCACAGTGTTATGCCGCTTCCCATCAACATCCCGTCTCTCGCTATACACACATGGTTGGGATCCCCTTGCTCTTACTATCCGGGATGATACTATTAGGCTTTATCCACATCGTTATCATTGGCGTATGTTCTTTGAACCTAGCCTACTTAGTAACCTTAGGGTTGATAGGCCACTACGCTCGCTTAAATTGGCGTCTCGCCCTCATCCTCACACCCCTGTTACTGTTGCTGCTTTTAGTCGCTCATTTTTTCACTGACAAGGGCCCTACTTGTTTTGCCATATGGTCCTTTGTAATACTATTGGTGTTAGGTGCAGGCTTACAGCTCGTTGGTATACTTGTTGAAGGAAAGCGTCCTGCCACAACCGAGATCTTATGGCAAACCTTAATCGCACCCTTGTGTTTGGTAGCCGAAGTAGCCTTTTTATTTGGACAGTTGCCTGATCTGCATGTAGCCATTCATGGTAAACACTAGCTAAAAAAAGCCAATATTCTCTCCGAGGATGCCAAGGTGTCCTCGTAGCCTAACTCGACCAATTGACACGTATACTCTTTCTCAAATAACAAAAAACTTAATAGATCGCCTGAGTGACTTTGCGCGCCTAGAATATTCAGCAAAAACCGCAGCAAAGCGGGCATGCTTTGATATTGTAATTGCGCCATTTCAGACAAATTGGCACTGGGCCTTAAATACAGGGTTTCAATAGGTCGCCACGGCGACCTGCGTTTTTTCCACATGGACAATAATTCGGATATGTCATTCATCCGATTGACCATTTCAATATCGCGATCTAGATTGTCTAAAAACAATCCGTTTAACATATTGCCCAGAATATGGGCAAATCCAATATCGCCATTACGCAATTTTTCAGCCACCGGGAAAACGGGCAGTTGACGCGTACCAATGATCAGGATTTTCTCCACATTAAATCGCACAGCACCTCGTAAAGGAGCCACCAATCCCATGCCTCCATCCCCATAATGAAAGCCATCGATTCGAACCGTTGGGAAAAACAACGGCAAAGCGCTCGAGGCCAGCAGATGTTCTTTTCCAATGAGTGCACGCTGACTGACATGCCGTGGATATTCCCAATCTTCAAAATCAGGCTCATCGTGTTGATAAAAGGAAATGGTTTGTTGCGTTTCATAACAGTTGCTAATAACCTCCATGGTTTCCAACTGCTTGTTTGCAATATTAGTCCTGATTTTTTCAAAATCGATGTTGTCACTGATAAACTGATGCAAGGGGGTTGTATCAAGCAGGTGCCCTGTTTGCCGTTGATTGATCCACAGATGACTCAGATTACGTAAAACAGACTTACTTAATTGAAAATTACTGGAATTAAAAATTTTCTCGCAGCAAACAGTCCGCCATAATTCCTCCAGTTTTTCGATACCCGCACCCAAGTCATCTGCGTGTTGTGCAATGATGGCTGCATTGATGCACCCAATGCTGACACCGCTTACCATTGCAAAAGGAAGCTTTTTTAATTGCAAGATCTGGCCTAGGGCTTTCAGAACGCCGGCCTGATAGGCCCCTCGGGCACCACCGCCGGCAAGATAGAGGGCTATTTTTGCCATGATGACTATTTGTTTTTAACGTATTATAGTGAGGAATATAGTTGACTGGCGGGTAGGATGGCAAGGTTAAACCGATCTTTATTTCAGAACCAACCGCGCGCTTTCCCCATGATTTTCATGATAGAAGTCTGGGAGCGTTTTGGATATTACACAGTTCAAGGCATTCTTGCCCTCTATTTCATTCGTTTTCTAGGGTTCAGCGATGAGATGGCCTACCATACCTTTGGTGCTTTCTTTGCCTTAGTCTACGGCATGGTCGCTATCGGTGGGTATTTGGGCGATCATGTCTTAGGAACCCAACGAACCTTAATCCTTGGACTCCTCGTACTGGCACTCGGTTATCTTTCCTTGGCATTGGTCTCTAAACCTTATGTTTTTTATGCCTTGGGATTGATTTGCGTGGGCAATGGGTTGTTCAAAGCGAACCCGGCGAGTTTGCTGTCTAAATGCTATGACGATCAAGATCCTCGCCTTCATGGCGCCTTTACCCTCTATTACATGGCCATTAACTTAGGCTCTATAGCAGCCTTATTCATAGGCCCCCAGCTTGCAAAATCCTATGGGTATTCTTATGCTTTTTTTACAAGTTTTTTAGGTATTTTGTTAGGCCTTGCTCAGTACAGCTATCAACATCACCATCTGACGCTCATTAAGACCCCTACAGACACCAGCCCAAATCGCCCATGGCAGTGGGGGCTTGTGATTCTAGGCATCGGGGGCGCCACGTTGTTATCCAGTTATCTCTTACAAAACGTCCTGATGGCGAAATATTTACTCACAGGGATCACCCTTATTGTGCTGGTTTTTTATGCACTCCTCATGTATCGTGAACAACGACTGTCCTGTCGCCGAATGGGGCTAGCACTGATTTTAATGCTCGAGGCCATTGTCTTTTTTACCCTCTATCAACAGATGCCTACTTCTTTAAATTTGTTTGCAGTCCATAACGTCCTCTCCTCTACCATTTTTGGATTGTCAATCGATGCGCAAAGTTTTCAGGCCTTAAATCCCATCTGGATCATCACCTTGAGCCCTCTTTTGGCTTACGGCTATTCCACACTAGATCGATTAGGGATAATCTTTCCTATTCCTTATAAATTCGCATTGGGAATGACCTGTTGTGGCATCAGCTTCACCTTACTGTTTGGCGCTCGATTTGTTCACGATCCAAGCGGCATGGTATCAGTCGGATGGCTTGTCGCCAGCTATTTCTTTCAAAGTTTAGGTGAATTATTGGTATCGGCCTTAGGCGTTGCCATGGTCGCCGAGCTCGTTCCTAAACACATCGGTGGGTTTGTCATGGGCATGTGGTTTCTAACCTCCTCCGCCGCAGGCTTTCTTGGTGCCTCCGTCGCGTCTTATACTGCGCTACCTAAAACCCTAACCCCTGGCCTAGACTCTTTGTTCCTCTATACCCACGTCTTCCTTACCATTGGGTTGGTCACCTTAGGTATTGCGGCTTGTCTATGGTGTCTCTCTCCTCGATTGACTCGGCTGCTTCGTTTTTAGAAAAACGCGTCTATACTCTACTGCGTGAGATTGCCAAAACAGCGCGTGAGGATCACTCGGATAGGCCTTCAACGCCTACAATTAAATCATAAGTTGTCATTGCAAATCTTGATGCTGGAAACTTGATCCCATTGAGTCGACTCCAGTGTCATAAATCCAAAATATGCTTCACAAATGGAATGGTGATTCTTCGTTGCGCGCGCAGAGACGCTTCATCCAATCGGTTGAGCAACGCGTGTAGATCATGCATGTTACGAGCACATCGGGACAGTAAAAATTGGCCGACACTTTCTGGCATGTCAAACCCACGTTTGTTTGCATAAAGACGCAGACTTTTGATCTTATCGTTGTCTTGCAATTCAGGCACTTGCACCACCAACCCCCCGCTCAAACGAGAGCGC
>CAMBHM010000024.1 GCA_945867185.1 Legionella genomosp. 1 | reverse complement strand
GATCCAAGCACGGCCCTCTCGGTGTGGCACTCTTGCTCACAACTGTGTTGGTTATCCTTTTATGGCTATTTTTTAAACCTCGCTGGGCACGCCATCGCACCCAACGTCAACTGCTTCATGATGTGCGCACAGCCTGTCTTACCAACGATCCAAAAGCGACGCTGGCCGCCCTACTTGCTTGGACTCACCATCGATGGCCTGATTTATACCCTACCTTGCGTTCGACGTCCCGCAGCTTATCCGCGGGATCCAACGATCTAGGAATCGAGCTACAAAAAAAAATATCTCTTTTATCAGAAGTGCTTTATGCTAAAACGCATCCAATCACCTGGCAAGGTGCAGCTTTTTGGCATAGCCTTAAAGCAACCCTACGGAAAAAACCAAGGACCATCAAAACCCGGCAAGATTTACCACCCATCAACCCCAATGATCCAACAGAAGGAACCTAAACCATGATCTCATGGACTCGTCTTATCATCGCCACTCTTTTACTCAATTGCTCTGTCACCTACGCGAACAATCCACAAAACTGGAACAGTTGGGTCGCTGACGTGCGCAAAGAAGCTTTATCAGAAGGGATCCCGCCTACCCTCTTTGATGAAGCCTTCGCAGGGATCCACGAACCGAGCCGTCAAGTCAAAGGACTCGCGCGATCACAACCGGAACATCGCATCACCTATGACTCCTATCTACACTCTCGAATCGATAATTATCGCATTGCCATCGGTCGACAACTCTATAAAAAAAATCAAGTCTTGGCTGACGAAGTCGCAACACATTATGGCGTGGATCCCTGCTTTATGTTGTCTTTTTGGGGCATGGAATCCAGTTACGGGAGCTACATGGGCAACTTCCCCGTCATCAAATCATTGGCGACCTTGGCTTATGACTCAAATCGCCCTGCCTTCTTTAGAAAAGAGTTATTGTTGGCCTTACACATCCTCAATGAGGGACACGTGTCGTTGGATCATTTTAAAGGAGAGTGGGCGGGTGCTTCCGGGCAATGTCAATTTCTACCAACCAGTTTCATGAAGTACGCCGTAGATTACGATGGCGATGGTCGAAAAGACATTTGGGACTCTAAAGCCGATGTGTTTGCTTCCATTGCCAATTATATGAAACAAAACGGCTGGAAAACAGGCGAACCTTGGGCTATCCATGTCACCCTACCCGCTCATTTTGATAAGACACTTGAAGGCAAATCGACTATCAAATCCGTGAAAGAGTGGAACGCTCTGGGTGTTCGAACAACAACCGGTGAAGCGCTGCCTCATCAAAATTTACAAGCAAGCATTGTACAACCCACTGGCGGGCCGGTATTTCTTGCCTACCCCAATTATAAGATGATTTTACGCTACAACAATTCCATTTATTATGCAGGTGCGATTGGATACCTGGCCGATAAAATTTGTAGACGTGATATGACTGAGGGCACCCGATGAGTAAGCAGGACCTACATCCACGCACTGAAGTGCTGAACACTAAACAAAAAAATCGCTCGAAATTGGCACGAAATGAAACCTTACAATGGTTAGCCGCTCAATTTCCAAACGCATTCGATAATCGCGCTTCCATCGCCCCCCTCAAAGTAGGGATCATGACTGATCTACTTGCTCATGCAGAGGCTGCAGCCAGCGCTGGCATTTCCAAAAGCAAGCTACGAGAAGCAGTCGTCGTTTTTACGAGACGAATAGACTACTTGACCTGTTTGAAAGCCCGCGAGCAGCGCATTGATTTAGAAGGGCAACCCTGTGCGCTGGTCACGGAGGAAGAAGCCGAGCAAGCTGCACTCAAAATTAAAAAACGCATCGAGAAGTGTGCAAGAAATGCAAGAAATGCCCTGGAAGACGCGCCACCCACTCCCAAAAAACCACCCGAAGCCTCTCCTATAACAAAAAACACCTCTCCTTACGCCTTTCGCCCTGCTTTCAGTGACACAGCTCCTCCGGTACGAAATACCTCTGTCATCGTCAAACACAAACAAACCCGTGCCTATGATCCAGATGCAGTGGCAAGGATGAAAGAAAAATTGGGGTTACGGAGGGAATAACGATACGAATTATAAAGAATACATAGAAAATTAGGACATTTTGTCTGCAGGGTCGGCTTTAGGTCAACACGAGAAGCAACAACTAAGTCGCACGTTCCTCTAACACCGCAACTGCAGGCAGCGTTTTACCCTCTAAATACTCCAAAAAGGCCCCGCCCCCCGTTGAAATATAAGAAATCTGATCCGTCAAATCATATTGATCAATGGCGGCCAACGTATCCCCACCGCCTGCAATAGAAAATGCATCGCTGTTTGCGACTGCTATCGCCACAGCCCGCGTGCCATATGAAAATTGCGGGTATTCAAATACCCCTAGGGGGCCATTCCATAAAATGGTCTTCGCATCGCCCAAGATCCCGATATACTTCGTCACGGTTTCAGGCCCTATATCAAAAATCAAATCGTCTTTTGCCACATGACTCAACGACTTATTAAAAGCAGGACAGCCTTCACTCAACGATTTGCCTACTACCACGTCTGTCGGCAACGGGATCAAACACCCTGATTGCTCGGCAAGGGCCAAAATCTCACGCGCCTCTTCCAGTCGATCCGCTTCGTACAGTGACAATCCAATTTCATGACCTTGTGCTTTCAAAAAGGTATTGGCAATCCCGCCGCCTGGAATCAATACGTTCACACGACCGACTAGTTGCTGCAACAATGATAACTTTGTAGAGACTTTTGCACCCCCTACGATCGCTACAATAGGTTGCACCGGATTTCGCAACACGTGTTGCAACGCCTCTAGCTCGCGAACCAACAAGGGGCCTGCGGCTGCAATCGGCGCAAACCTCGCAACCCCACACGTAGAAGCATGCGCCCGATGCGCGGTCCCAAATGCATCCATCACAAACAGATCACAAAGCGCTGCCAATTGCTTGGCGAGCACAGGATCGTTCGCTTTCTCACCGCGATTAAACCGAACGTTCTCACACACCACCAATTGTCCAGGCTCAACCGTCACACCGCTTAAATAAGTGGACTCAAACCGTACCGGATAATCCAAATGCAGCGCCAAATAATTGGCAATCGGCTTCAAAGACAATTTAAGATCCACTTGTCCTTCTTCAGGTCGACCCAAATGAGACATCACAATCACCGCGGCACCCTGACTCAACGCACTGCGTAATGTCGGCAATGCCGCCTGTAGTCGTTGATCACTGGTGATGATCCCCTCTTTAATAGGCACGTTCAAATCTTCTCGAATCAATACCCGTTTGTGATATAGATCCAAATCGCTCATGGATAGGAATTTCATGACTTGTTCCTTAAAGATGCATCATATGAGAAGCCGTATCGAGCATGCGGTTTGAAAATCCCCACTCGTTGTCATACCAAGCAACCACTTTCACCAGGTTACCAAGCACTTTGGTTTGCGTAGTATCGACAATCGCTGAAGCGGGGTGGTGATTAAAATCACACGAGACCAAGGGCTCGTCATTGATGTGAAGAATAGCACTACGGGCCTTACGAATAACCGCATGGACCTCAGCGATGGTTGTTGGTCGACTAGGGACGAATGTAAAATCAACAACCGATACATTAAGCGTTGGTACCCTCATTGCGAAACCATCCAGTTTTCCAGCAAGCTCCGGTAGCACCAATCCAACGGCCGCGGCCGCCCCTGTTTTGGTGGGGATAATTGATTGAGTGGCCGAGCGTGCACGGTGTAAATCTGAATGGCTACCATCCAATAACATTTGATCTTTGGTATAAGCATGAATCGTATTCAACAATCCTTGCTCAATTCCAATGGCTTCATGCAACGGTTTCACAATAGGTGCCAAGCAATTGGTTGTACAAGACGCATTGGAAACAATCAGATCAGAGGGTTGAAGGCTCAGGTGATTCACCCCATACACCACCGTCGCATCACATTCCTGACCGGGAGCCGAAATCAATACTTTTTTAGCCCCAGCTGCAAGGTGTTGCAGCGCTGAGGTCCTGTCAGTGAATCGCCCTGTACACTCTAAAACCAAATCAACCTGTAATGCTTTCCAAGGCAAGGCCCTGGGATCACGTTCCGCAATCACAAGAATCGGATGACCATCCACCAAAAGCGTTTCACCTTCTACCCTCACCTCTGACTGGAATCGACCATGGGTGGAATCATAACGCGTCAAATGCGCCGTGGTTTCAATACCCGATAAATCATTGATAGCGACAATCTCAAACTCATCCTGACGCTTGTATTCAAAAATTGATCGTAAAATACAACGCCCAATGCGCCCATAGCCATTAATTGCAATACGAATTGCCATACACCTTCTCCGAATTACCGTGCAAACGCACTATGTCGTTGATAAACGAGCTGAATTGCTTCCATCGTTTTTTCTACCGTTATACCAAAGTAAGCATACAAATCTGCCGCAGGTGCTGAAGCCCCAAACGAATCAAGCCCGATGACTGCACCATCAAGACCCACGAATCGATACCAGTAAGCCGTTGCCGCAGCTTCAATCGCAACCCGTGTCCGGATCTGACTGGGTAAAATCGCTTCTTGATACGCTGCATCTTGTTCTAAAAATCGCTCCACACAAAGCATAGAAACGACCCGAACGGATAGTCCTTGTGCAGTTGCAAGGCGGGCTGCCCCAAGGGCTATCTGTAACTCCGATCCAGATGCCAACACAATCACTTCTGGCGCATCTGCGGGCTCGTATACCACATATCCGCCTCGCCTCATGCCCTCAGCTGCCCCTTCTGGAGCCACACACGCAGGCAAATTTTGTCGCGACAGCGACAAACAAGACGGACCCGTATGATGTTCAATGGCTTGCTGCCAAGCCACCGCTGTTTCCATCAGCGTAGCAGGGCGCCATACCATCACATTGGGCGTCATGCGCAACATGGCAAGATGCTCAATCGGTTGATGGGTTGGACCGTCTTCCCCAAGACCAATAGAATCATGAGTATAGACAAAAATAACACGCTGCTTCATGAGCGCACAGAGTCTGATCGCATTGCGCGCATAATCAGAAAATACTAGAAAAGTGCCCCCATAAGGAATAAAGCCGCCATGCAGGGCCAAACCATTCATGATGGCCGACATACCAAATTCACGGACCCCATAATTCAAATAATTACCCTGCAACACCTCATGCGTAATGGCCTGACTTCGAGACCAATTTGTATTGTTAGAGACCGTTAAATCCGCCGATCCCCCAAACAATTCTGGTAAAAAAGAGCCATAATTTTCTAAACACTGTTGTGAAGCCTTGCGAGTGGCTACGGCTTTATCACTGAGGCGAGCCTGTTCAATAAATTGATTCGTATACTGTGACCACGTCTCTGGTAAATCCCCATTGATCCGGCGTAAAAATTCGGCATACGCCTCAGGATGTTCTTGTTGAAAGACGTGATTATTCTGAAGCCATGTTTGCTCTTCGTTGCTCCCTTTTTCCACATGACTCCAAGCGGCATAAAGCGCTGCTGGAATCTCAAAGGGAGGATGCGGCCAATTCAAGCGCTCACGGATCGCTTGAATATCTTGAGCACCCAAAGGCGAGCCATGTGTTTTTTCACTACCCGCCATAGATGAACCATAGCCAATGATAGTTTTACAAATAATCAAACTCGGTTTTGTGGTTTCTGATTGAGCACACACAATGGCCTGCTCAATCGCCAATGGATCATGCCCATCCACGGCTGAAATCACATGCCAGTGATAAGCTCTAAACCGCGCTGCCGTGTCATCTGTAAACCAGAGATCCACCTTGCCATCAATAGAAATACCATTGTCATCATAAAAGACAATGAGCTTCCCGAGCCCTAAGGTCCCCGCAAGTGAGCATACCTCGTGCGAAATACCTTCCATGAGGCAACCATCCCCCACAAACGCATAGGTATAATGATCCACCAACGTACAATCAGGATGATTACATTGCGCTGCAAGCGTTCTCTCAGCAATAGCCATACCCACCGCATTGGCAAGACCCTGTCCAAGTGGCCCCGTCGTTGTTTCAATCCCCGGCAATTCAAGAGATTCCGGATGGCCTGGTGTTTTAGAATGCAATTGTCGAAATCGTTTGATCTCTTCTATGGGTAGCGCATACCCTGATAAATGCAATAGCGCATACAACAACATCGAGCCATGGCCATTAGACAGCACAAACCTGTCTCGATTAAACCAACGGGGATTTAAAGGATTGTGCTTTAAAAATTGTTGCCATAAAACCGTTGCCACATCAGCCATACCAAGCGGCATACCAGGATGCCCTGACTGCGCTTGTTCCACTGCATCAATACTTAAAAACCGAATGGCATTAGCCAGATCTCTTGAATAACGCATTTGTCTACTTGGGTTTTTACAAGGGTGACTATTGTCTCTCAGAAGTTCCACTTCAGCAAGACGGGGTTACGCACATCAGAGTACAAAAATATACCAATACTGTACAGTATTAGAAATAATTTTACTTATTGCCCATTTTATGAGATAATTTGTCAGACATCCGCTTCACTGAACTGGTGTATTGCTTTATGCCGAACTTCTTCAAGACATTACAAGATCATGAAGCACAGTACCCGGCTCTTTCCAGAGAGAGCCCTTGGGACAGCTCCGAACTATTGGGAAAAGCTGATACGGCCTTTTTCAAAACCGTTATCAAATACCATCCCTCCCTGCTATTAGACTACTCTATCCGATCTGCCTCACTCAAAGAGTCGTTGGCACAAGAAACACCTGATTTAAATAAGCTCATATCACAACTACGAGCTGTATTAATACGAGCAGAGCTTTTAGTGCATCTGTCAGATCACTATTTTAAAACCGCCTTAGATACCGCCCGTTTCCAACGCGAAGCAGACAGTTGTCGAGTGCATTTAATCCAACGGGGATACTCAATTCCAACAAAGATTTCAACAGAGGTTCAACAACCATCTTTTACAAAAAAGGTCCGAGATAACACGGCCAAATGGAATTTCCCGCGCAATGCCGGGGGACGTTTCCGGCGATTGATGCTTGCAACCACGCCTCTTATGACTGATTTTAAAGCCTACTGTAATGCAATCGCCAAAACAGATGACGTCGTTGGCCCTTCTCTCACCTACTTGTCTTGGATCTTCTTCACCCCAAGACTCTTAACCAACCTATGGGTCTTGGCAAAGCATGTCCCCCCACACCCTTGGATGACGGATAAAGAAGAGGCTGTCGGCGCAAGCATTCGCCTAGAGGCACAACTAAAAAGACGCTGGTTTGAATTGTGTAACGACATCCCTTGGATAACCCTGGGACTCTTAAGCTGTTTTGTCCTCACTGGTGTACAAATTTCCATTGCACTCTATGCAACCATCGCTCTATTAGCCTACGATTGGATATTAATCATTATTCGAGCAGACATTGAATTCGCCCGTCTCGGTGAGCTCAAGAAGTATCACCAAGGTCGAGCTGACGATCACACTCTTTCACTTGAAGAGCGTGCATTGGCCACTCAACATATCCGCCATACCGAACAACGTATCATTTACGAACAGAAACGATTCATGATCCAGTTTTCCAATACTTTGCTACTCCTACTGGCTTCCTCCCTCGCATTGCCTGTACTCGGACTCAACCCCATTTTTTTAATCATCGCTGCAGCGGGGGCCCTCGTTGGCATGATCAGCTGTTTTATTGCCCTACAACAACTTGAAAAACAAAAACCCTTAGATACGATTCCTCGTCCAAATACATTTTTTAGCGGCCCTGCGGCTCCGCCTGCAGGGCCCGGCTTTACTGCCGATCTTCAACCTCAGAGCAATGTATAGTACTCTAAGCGCCATCCTTCTCACCTCTACAAACGAGCGCCTCATGATCTTACCTTCCTTTTCACAACTCAATATCATAACCTTTGCAGACGCATTGACCACTCAGTTGCAGACTAATTTAGAACAAATAGACCACCTCCTCTGTCAACCTGCCCCGTGGACCTGGGACTCCCTCATGCGTCCCTTGGATGACATGGATGACCAATTAGAGCGTTTTTGGTCACCATTGGCCCATCTACACGCCGTAGTCAATTCTCCAGCACTTCGGATCTGCTATGAGGCCTGTTTACCCAAACTCGCTGCCTATGAGTCCGCAATCGGACATAATCATGCTTTGTATCACGCCCTATTGAGCATAGACAAAAGCGCTCTAGCTCCCACACAAGAAAAAATTCTAAAAGATACGCTCCGTGACTTTGAATTATCTGGTGTTGCATTACCCAAAGCACAGCAACACCGATTCGAGGCCATTCAAACTCGATTGTCAGATCTATCCAACCAGTTTGAAAACAATGTATTAGATGCAAGTCAGGCTTATACCTTATCTCTCACCGATCCCACCCGTTTACGAGGATTACCCGAACATGCTCTCCAGGCGGCCCAAGATCGTGCCAACATCAAAAAACAAGCCGGTTGGATATTGAACCTTGAATTTCCTTGTTATATAGCCGTCATGACCTATGCCGACGATCGCACGCTACGTGAGGCACTCTACGAAGCATATGTAACTCGGGCTTCTGATGAAGGTCCCTCTGCAAGCAACTACGATAATAGTGCGGTCATGGATGAACTATTAGCACTACGGCATGAAAAAGCAACGTTACTAGGATTCCCCCATTACGCCGCGCTATCACTCGCAACCAAAATGGCAGACTCTTCAGAACAAGTGATGGATTTCTTAACCGATTTACGAGATAAAGCGCATGCACAAGCCCTTCAAGAGTTCGGAGATCTAGAGGACTTCGCGACTAAGACCCTTGGTATGACTACACTAGAGCCTTGGGACATCCTCTATGTCTCTGAGAAGAAAAAGCAGGCACTCTATGCCTTCTCTGAAGAAGATCTTCGCCCTTATTTTCCCTTGCCGACCGTCATGACAGGCCTGTTTTCTTTAATCAATAAACTATATGGCATGACCATGACGCCTGTTGTCAATGTTGATGTCTGGCACAAAGACGCAACCTGTTATTGCCTGAAAGACGAAACCACTCACATTAGAGGCTACATTTACTTAGATCTCTTTGCTCGTCAAAATAAACGAGGCGGAGCCTGGATGGATTCGTGCCAAAGCCGCCGACGACTGACTGATGGTACCATCCAGTTACCCATTGCCTTTTTAACCTGCAATTTTGCAAAAACAGCAGGCAACCAACCGCCCACTTTATCCCACGATGAAGTCGTGACTTTATTTCATGAATTCGGCCACTGTCTGCATCACGTTTTAACCCAAGTTGATTATCTCGGTGCCTCTGGTATACACGGCGTGGAATGGGATGCCGTTGAATTACCCAGCCAATTTTTTGAAAATTGGTGCTGGGAAGCATCTGTAGTAAAACCTTTGTTAACTGCTCACGTCACAGATGGCACGCCCATACCGAGCACACTGTTTAAAGCGTTGTTATCTACAAAAAACTTTCAATCCGCCATGGCGATGATGCGGCAAGTTGAATTATCCTTATTCGATTTTCGCATTCACAAAGCTTATCAACCCAATACCCCACTGTTCATCTCCACCACGCTTGCTGATGTCCGAAAAACCACAACCATTGTACCAATAGCATCGTATAATAGATTCCAACACAGTTTTAGTCATATTTTCGGAGGCGGCTATGCAGCAGGATATTACAGTTATAAATGGGCAGAAGTTCTCTCCAGCGATGCGTTCTCTCGCTTTGAAGAAGAAGGTATTTTAAACGAAACAACTGGACGTGACTTCCTACATAGAATTCTAGAAATCGGCGGATCACAAAAGGCCTTACAAGCATTCATCGCCTTCAGAGGGCGAGCCCCCACCATAGACGCCCTATTAAAGCACAATGGAATTCTTTAAAGTAAGCACATCTGTGTTATACTGTAGGTGTACAACTAGGGGGCGACCTGGCTTCGACGTGGGTTGCGAAACTTGAGGTGCATGCCGAGAATGAGAACTCTCGTAAAACAGACTCAAATAAACATAAATGCAAACGATGAAAACTTCGTTGGTGCTGAAGGAGAAGCTATCGCTGCGTAAGCCTCGATAGTTTTAACCAAAGCATCACAGCGCGCTGCCAAAAACCAGCGTCCCGTTGACCGAGCTTGCTTATCGGTATCGAATCAACGGTCATAGAAGATAAGCTAGCGACTTTTTATGTCCCGCATAAAGTCGTAAAACCAAGGGAATCGCTGCGTAACATCCTGCCAGTCGGAGGTTGCAAGGCTAAACTCAGTAGACCAGGCTAAGCATGTAGATCTAAGAGCAGAGGATTTGCGGACGCGGGTTCGATTCCCGCCGCCTCCACCAATATTCAAGACCACAAAAGACTATCAAAGGCCACTAAAAACCGTTGATAATCATCGAGTTACAATCCATGAGAGGTTGTTTTTCATGGCCTTTCATTGTCCCCAGAATGCCCCAAAAAAGCCCCGGAATTTTAAAATAATGCCCCAGTGGTGCCCCAAATTAAAAATTAAAATTTATGCTAAATGGATTAAATTTGAATGAACATTGGACGAAACCGCTACGCGGTAATTTTCCCCGCATGAGATCCCATCCCCTGATTAATCTTCTGTATAGCTTGTAGATCTTTAGAAAGGAGTTTTTTCGACCTTAGGTGGTATATTTTGAGCATAGTGCTCCGTTTTGTTGGATAATTTGGTTGCGAAACTAAACACCCAAACAAAACGGGAGCGTTCCTGTGATGTTCTGTGGTTTCGCAACCCCATTACATTCAACAGGAGACGCTATTATGCCAACATTACGCGAAAAAATGAAGCAAGAAATGACATTACGTGGATTTTCACAAGCTACTCAGGCCAGTTACTTGAGGGGTGTCGTTAAATTATATGATCACTATCAACGCAATCCCTCAAAATTAACCGAAGCCGATATCAAATGTTTTTTACTCACCGATACCAATCAGCGCATGGCCGCCAGTAGCTATAACATTATCGTTTATGGTTTAAAGTTTTTTTACGGGGTTGTTTTAAATAATCCCATGATTGCTATGAAACTACCGAGGAGACATGAGCCTCAAAAATTACCAGATATATTAAGTGCCTCTGAAGTAGAGCGAATCATCAAGTCCACAACCCATATTAAATATCGCACCCTTTTTATTCTTATCTATGGGGCGGGATTACGTGCATCCGAAGCAGCATCTCTGCGTGTTGGTGATATTGACCGTTCGCGCTCCACGATTCATGTTCGTTGCGGGAAGGGGAATAAAGATAGATATGTGATTCTGTCACCTATCATGCTCAATGCCTTAAGTATTTACTGGAGGCAATATCGCGCCAAGCACCAACCAATATCTCCGCATGATAACGACTTCATTTTTCTTGGTTCAACCAAAAAAGTTCTTTCTTACTCAAGCATTGGGACAGTCTACCGAAGCTCAAAACTTAAAGCGGGGATTAAAAAGCAAGGTGGTGTCCATGCGTTACGCCATGCTTTTGCAACCCATGCTCTAGAGTCAGGCGCTGATTTATTTTCCATTAAGCATCTTTTGGGTCATTCCAGTATATCGTCAACGGTTCGTTACTTGCGGATGACAGACAAAACCCTTCAGCAAATTCAATCGCCTATAGAAAAGCTTAGTCTCTAGCCACGCTTGTTGCGCATCCATGTGTCTTAAGTCTGGTAGACAGAAAGAATCTGTTGAATTGGCCGATATTTTTTCTAAACATGGCGATGCTTATATCGCGTCGCATGGTGTTTCCTCGATTCAACACAAAGCGATTAAGGCTATCTCTCATTGCAGAACAGCCGTTCTCGGCGGCCATGTATTGGGTTGCTCCCATTGTGGTGCCGTAGAGATTTCTTATAACTCTTGTCGCTACCGGCATTGTCCTAAATGCCAAAAAACAAAGCAATTACGTTGGTTGGAAGCACGAAAAGCAGATCTATTGCCGGTGCCTTATTTTCATGTGGTGTTTACGCTGCCCCATGAGTTAAATCCACTGGCGTCCTATAACCCATCGTTAATTTACAAAATGTTATTCCGAGCCGCATGGGCAACGATTAACACACTTGGGCGGGATGAAAAGCATTTAAAGGGTCAGATGGGGATGTTCGCCTTTTTGCACACCTGGAGCCAAACCATCAATCAACATATTCATCTACATTGTATGATCCCAGCGGGCGCACTCTGCGATGAGAGTGGGGAACCCAAATGGCGAGCATCCAAATCAGGCTATTTATTCCCCGTAAAAGTCATCTCTAAGCTCTTTGGCAAGCTTTTTCTAACCCAACTTACTCAGACTTTTGAGGCCAATGAGTTTCAATTCAAGGGTTGTATTGCCGAATTGGCAAAAAAAAAGAACTTCATGAAACTGAAAGCGCAATTGTACAAAAAA
>CAMBHM010000023.1 GCA_945867185.1 Legionella genomosp. 1 | reverse complement strand
CAAGAAAAAACATTAGAACCTATGTTGAGTCAAATCAAAGAGGTGTTGGGTGATCGCGTTAAAGACGTGCAATTCACGCATCGTCTGACCGATTCACCTGCTTGTGTCGTCGCTGATGAACAAGACATGGGGCTTGAAATGCAACGGATCTTACAAGCCACGGGGCAAAAACTGCCAGAAACCAAGCCCATCTTTGAGATTAATCCAGAGCATGCCTTGATCAAACGTTTGTATGAAACACAAGATACAACGCGATTTGAGCAATGGGTCATTGTTCTCTTTGAACAAGCACTGCTTGCAGAAGGAGGACAACTGGACAATCCCGCTGACTTTGTTCGTCGGGTGAATCAGTTGTTGAGTGCGGGTTAAAAAAAACCCCCGTCGTGATGGCGGGGGTTCATTTTTACTAGAGTACCTTTACTCTTCAGTCAAACGAAAATATTTTGTACCAAAGTAGCGTTGGAGTTTTTTCCGGATGGTGCCTCGGCTTATCCCAAGCATTTTGGCTGCTTGCAATTGATTCCCGCGACGTTTCTCCATCACGGCTTGCAACAAGGGGGGTTCGACTTCTGATAGAATCATGTCGTATAAATCATCAATTGATTTGCTTTTATTCTCAGCAAGAAATCGGCTGACTAGACTGTAAACCAAATCTTGTAAGCCTTGGTCTTGTTTCGTGGTTTCAATAGGGGTCTGAGCTTCAGAAACATTCATCGTAACTTCCTTATTTTAGTTAAATCAAACTATCCAACAGCCCTCAAGATTTTTGAAAGCAGAATTAATTGTACATGAAGCGTAATTGATACGCTAGTCATCTATTCTTAGATTCATATCTAAAATCTCTTCAATAAGCACTATCAGTGTCTTATCCGCTTGCTCCGCACGAAGACTCTCTTTCATAGCCCGTAGGTTGCTCTGCATCCGTGCACAATAGATCGCATTTGTGAGTAGGGTAGTCAGCGTACGGGTGAGTTCAATAGCGTTGCAATCGTACTGCAATAATTCAGGGACGATCATTTTTTGTTCTAACAGGTTACATAAACCCAAATACTTGACCTGCATGAGTAGGCGTGCTGCAAGGTAGGTGAGAGGAGAGGCTTTGTAAATGATGCACATGGGCTTCTCTAACAGGGCGCATTCTAATGAGGCAGTTCCTGATGCGACGACCACACAATCGCTACAATTCATGGTTTCAACAGCACGCCCTTGTATCAGTGTATAGGGCACGTTTTTGTTTGCAAAATAGGCGTGAATGCAATCCGATTGAATGGTTGCTGCTACAGGAATGATAAAGTGCAAATCATCGAATTGATCGCAGAGCCGGGCTGCGCTTTCTGATAACACAGGCATATGACGTTCAATTTCGTTTTGGCGACTGCCTGGCAATAGGGCTATAAGGCGCTTCTGTTTAGGAAGATGTAAGCGTTCTCGGGTCGCTTGCTTATCGTAGGGGGAGGGCATGGTGTTTATAAGCGGATGCCCTACAAATGACACAGGCACACCGGCTGCTTTATATAATTGCTTTTCAAAGGGAAAAATGACTGCCATATGATCAACCGAAGCACGAATGGTATGGATGCGGTTGGCCTTCCAGGCCCATATTTGTGGACTGATATAATAGAGCGTACGAATCCCCAGTGTTTTTTTTGCAAAGTGCGCCAAGCGTAAATTAAATCCTGGGTAATCCACCAAGATGAGGAGATCCGGTTTCTGTGATCGCAAGTGTGCTTTGATAGCTTTATAGGCACGTCGAATCACTAAAGCATGACGCAGAACTTCTGAAAGGCCCGTTACTCCAAATTGTGCGAGATCACTAATAAGCTCAACTCCTGCCTCTCGTAAGTGTTTTCCACCAATGCCACTGATATGTATAGCGGGATATTTTTCCTGCAATGCGATGGCTACGACCGCAGCATGATGATCACCGGATTCCTCTCCAGCAACAATGACTATTTTTTTACTGGGTTGCATAGTGCAAACCCAAGTTGACATCAATCAAGGCCGTGATTTTTTCTGCAGTCGCAAGTGCGCTTAAGCCTTCTTCTCCTGTCACCAGTGGGGGTGTATTATGTTCAATGCATTGAACAAATGCCCTGATTTCTTCAAGCAAAGCATCGCCTTTTTCAAAAACGGATTGATGCTGGATTACATTGGGGATTCCAGGAAAGAGCTCTCCATCGCCTTTTTGAAACACGGCCAATTGTTTATTGTGATAGTCGATTGATATATAAGTATTTGGTTGAAAAATTCGAGTTTTCCGCTCTGTTTTAAAACTAATGCGACTCGCGGTGACGTTGGCAACGCAATGGTTTTCGAACGTGATCCGAGCATTGGCAATATCGATAGAGGGTGACAGCACCGGCGCGCCTTGCGCATCGATATGCTTGATGGGACTGTGAACAATGGTTTGAATGATATCAATATCATGAATCATCAAGTCAAGAATGACATTCACATCTGCGCCTCTTGGATTAAAGGGGGCCAAGCGTTGTGATTCGATAAAGAGGGGGCGATCCAGGTGATCTTCTAGGGCAAGGCGCGCTGAATTAAATCGCTCGAGGTGGCCTACTTGAAATTTGACTTGATGTTGTTTTGCAAGATGAATGAGGGCTTCTGCTTGTGCCACTGTTTCTGTCATGGGCTTTTCAATCAATACATGAATACCTTGGGACAGACAATCTGTTGCAATCGCAAAGTGCTCCTGGGTGGTCGCCGCAATACTGACTGCCTCGACTTTCCCAAACAGTGCTCGGTAATCCGTATAAGCAGGGACACTGAGTTCCTGCGAGACCTGCTCTGCACAGAGAGGGTTTAGATCACACACACCGATTAAGTCAACCTGGTTTAGTAATCGGTATTTCTGAGCATGAAAACGCCCAAGATAACCGACCCCGATGACCGCACATTTGATTTTAGACATACTGAGCAACTGATAATAATTTGGACGAAGTATATCATAATTTGCGATCAGGAGTCGATCCACTGCTTGCTTCAATTTCTTTACACCGTATGAGTGCTTGTTTGAAAGAGTCATGAAACAAACCAAACACATGAGCTCCTTCAAGAAATGGCTTGAGTGCTGCAGCTGTTATGCCATGTGGGGTAGTGACGCTCGATCGCAGGGCCTCAACGGAACGAGTCGACTGCTGTGCCAAAGCACAGGCGCCCGTCAGAACATCGAGGGCAAGTGTCAGGGCTTCTGGCTCAGGAATGCCGTGATCAACCGCTGCTTTTCCAAGTGCTTCAACAACCAAATACAGATAGGCTGGGCCAGAACCAATGAGAGGAGTAAGTGTATCTAATATATCCTCATGAGGAACCCAAAAAGAGGTTCCTACGCTATTAAATAGTGTTTCGGTCCATTTTTTTTCTTCGAGAGAAAGGATGGCACTGCTAAACATGGCGGTGGTCCCCATGCCGACGCTGATGCTGATATTTGTCATGGCTCGAACCACACCTAAGTCTTTTTTACCAATCCAATGTGTAATATTCTGGATGGTGATAGCTGAAGCAAGTGAGATACACAATGGTTTTTTCTTTCTGAGCATGATGATCGGTGCTATGTCGGTGCAAACCGATTCTATACAATGTGGTTTAACAGACAAGACTATTACCTCTGCCGTTTCTGCTATCTCTTGATTTGAGGCAGCTCGAGTACCCAACTCCGTAGACAATTGAACTAATTTGTCTTTCGATCGATTGCTCACTACAATACGGTTTGGAGCCCCCCCTTTGACCAGCAATCCTTTGATAAGACTGCGGGTCATATTGCCAGCACCGATGAACGCAATGGAACCAAGCATAATGAATCCTTTAGAGTAAAGCTGCCGTCAATCAGGCAACACTATCAATAAGCGTATCATCCAGTAGTGCTTTAGTGATAGTAAAAAAACCACAAGGGCCTGTCGCAATGACTTTCTTTTTCTTGACAATATCCTTAGTCATGATAAAATATGAGCTTGCTGTATCAAATTAGAACAATTTAGAGGTTGCTATGTGCGTACAGACTGCTGTGAAAAAACGGAGTTTTTGGCTCAGTACACCCGTGTTGTACGCTGCCATGATTTTACTTGGAGTGTTCAGCGGATTATCCGATATCGTCGTGCTAAAAACGCTAGGGTTATTCATTTCAGATTTATTTATTCGACTGTTTAAATGCATCAGTTTGCCCATTATTGCGCTCTCCATCATCGTTACTTTATGTAATTACCGTTCAGACGGTGCTATGAAAACCGTATGGCGTCGGACCATGTGTTATACCTTGGGTACAACAGTGATAGCGGCTACGGTCAGTTGCTTACTTTATATTTTTATTCATCCGAGTATGATCCCACACACAGGGCTTCAGGAGGCGGCATTGCCTGTTGCACAGGCTTCTTACGTAACGTATCTCACGCATTTGATTCCCGCGTCTATTTTCTCGCCGTTTCTTGAGCATCAAGTGATCAGCGTATTGATCTTAGCCATTACAGTGGGTATAGCGACTCGATTTATTCCTGATTTGGAAGCCCGACAAACGATCACGCATGTTTTTCGTGGCGCCCATGGTTTATTTATGGTGATAACGCATTGGATCATTGCCATCATTCCTATTGGTCTTTTTGGCTTTATTACAACGACCGTGGTGCAATTTCGTCAGGGTACCGCCCTACAGGGAATTGGAGAATATCTGATCATTGTTGTCTTGGCTAATTTGGTACAAGGGTTTGTCATATTGCCACTGTGGTTAAAATATCAAGGCATCAGTCCTTGGACAGCTATGAAAGGCATGTTGCCCGCGTTATCGCTGGCGTTTTTCTCTAAATCCTCTGTGGGCACATTGCCAGTGACGATGGACACCGTTGAAAAAAACCTAAATGTTAGCCCTGCAATAAGTCGATTTGTACTTCCTCTTTGTACCAGCATCAATATGAACGGTTGTGCGGCTTTTATATTTGCAACCGTGATTTACTTGATGCAGAACCATGGGATCCCGGTTTCTTTTGGAACAATGGGGCTGTGGATCATAGTAGCCACTGTGGCCGCTATTGGTAATGCAGGAGTCCCCATGGGCTGTTTTTTCCTCAGTGCCAGTTTGCTTGCAAGCATGAATGTTCCCATCACATTAATGGGTATCATTTTACCTTTTTATAGCCTCATTGATATGTTAGAAACAGCTTTGAATGTTTGGTCTGATTCTTGCGTGGCAAAGGTTGTTCACGAAAAATCATTGGCTGATCCCGCGATTGCTAGGGCAGATCTGTTATCACCTCTGGTCTAAAACTATCCTTAATGAAATAAAGCAGTAAAATGGAGAAAGTGAGGAAAAAGGGCATGATCCATAAGTAAGTGTAAAAATGGGTAGAGGATAATGTTAAGAAGAGATAGGGCGAAAACAACATAACCGTATTAAACAAAAAGACGGCTGTATTGGTCACACTGATAGCAACGCCACGTGTAGCGTTGGTTGAAATCTCACTCACCACTGTATACAACAGCATGGCGCCTGACAGGAAAAAACCCATCATAAACGAAACAATCCGGGTAATGATCAATGTTTTTATTTGAAAATGGGGCAAATAAATTCCTAAAATCAAGGCCATGGTACCAAGACACAAAGAAACGTGAATAATCATCACTCGAGAGTTGAAGTGATTCGAGATCCATCCTAGGATCGGTGTGCCCACTCCAATACCAAAAAAAATCATACCACTGGTGATGGCTGCATTGAGCGTACTGACTGCATAAAATGTTTCAACTTTGGTATACCAAAACCCCGCATACGCCAATACTACGCCAAATGAGGTGGCAGCAGCCAATGCGCAAAGTATCATTTGTTTATTGTGAAGGACCATCGATAGCGATTTTTTTAAAGATAGCGGCGCTTCTTTCTGTTGATTCGGGGGAGAGGTGATCAGGCAGATGGATAGGATGGCAAGAACAAAACCAGCCCCTGCTAGGTCTCTGTACAATACGTTCCAGGGATGCGTGACCAAGGCTTCAATAAATCCATAATGAATCAGGGCCGATAGAATACAGGAGAGTGTTTGAGTTAAACCAAATAAAATAGGAAATGTTTTTTCAGAAAACCACTGCGCAATGAGCACCGCGGCTGCAATGAACGCAAAGGAAGCGCCCATGCCTTGAATCCCATTAGAGAAGGCATAGAGTACGATATTATCCGTGAAGGAGACGAGTAAATTGCCTATGGCTAGCAAGAGAACCCCCGCACTTACTACCCATTTGGCGTCATAAGTATCCAACAAAAATCCAGCTGGAATTTGCATACAGGCAAATCCCAAGATAAAAGTGCCCATCGCCATAGCAACACTAAGATTACTCGCATGCAACGAGGTTTGAATCACCGGTGAAAAGACAGCAGCGGCAGTATTAAGACAGAAGGCATAAATCACAAAGAGGGTCGCGATAAACCAAATGACAATGCCGCGTGCTGAATTCATGGTATTTCCCTATGTTAATAATCGCTCACATACTCCAAAATAAATCTCGCTCAACACTTCCAAATCTTGCCGAGACACACATTCATTGATCTGATGAATCGTCGCATTCACCGGTCCTAACTCAACCACTTCCACCCGATAGGAAGCAATAAATCGACCATCTGAAGTTCCACCAGCGGTTGAAAGATCCGGGGACTTTTTTGTGTACTGCCGAATACTATCGATAACACTCGTTAATAAGTGTCCCTGATCGGTGAGAAACGGATTGCCATTTAGTCGCCATTGAATCTCTGGAGAAAGATGATGTTTATTAAAACACGCTTCTATTGTCTTTTTCAAGGAGGCTTCGGAGTGCTCTGTTGAAAACCGTATATTACAGTGTAGGGTAAGCTCTCCTGGAATGATATTCCCTGCGTGACCACCCGATTGAATATGCGTGACTTGAAAAGAAGTGGGAGGGAAATGGGCATTGCCTTCATCCCAATGCCATGTGGTTAATTCAAGTAACAGAGGTGCCAATGTATGAATCGGATTCGATGCATGCTGTGGATAGGCCACATGGCCTTGCTTTCCGTGTAGATGAATGTGTGCTGTCAAGGAGCCTCGTCGTCCAATTTTGATAACATCACCAACTCGCTCAGTACTCGATGGTTCTCCAACCACACAGTAACTGGGATGGATGCCTTGCTGTTTGAGTTGTTCCATAACATAAGGGGTCCCCAAATCAAAGTCATCCCCTTCCTCGCCACTTGTTATTAAAAAACCAAGACGACCGGATGCACTCGGATACATTTTTACAAATCGAGCTGCAGCAAACATCATTGCAGCCAGACTGCCTTTCATGTCTGCAGTGCCTCGACCATAAAATAAACCGTCCCGCTCATGTAGCACAAAAGGATCGGTGTGCCAACCTGCTGCATCGCCTACAGGCACGACATCTGTGTGTCCCGCAAAGAGCAAGAGCGGTCCTGTGCCACCCCAATCTGCAAAGAGATTAGAGACTGGCGGATTATTCAATTCTCGACAATGAAAGCCAAGGGTTTCAAGATATTGGATGATATAAGTCTGACAGCCCGCATCCTCTGGGGTTACAGAAGGGCATTTAATAAGGTTTTGTAAGAGGGTTTGAATCATGAGATCCTTAATAGCTCATTGATACTGGTTTTAGCTCGAGTTTTTTCATCGACTTCTTTCACTATCACAGCACAATATAGGCTATGGCTGAGATCGTCACTTGGTAATGTGCCTGATACCACGACCGATCCTGCAGGAATTCGACCATAGGTGATCTCTTTGGTCATGCGATTATATATTTTAGTACTTTGACCTAAAAAAACACCCATCGAGAGTACAGAGCCACGCTCAACGATCACCCCTTCAACCACTTCAGAGCGAGCACCAATAAAGCAATTGTCTTCAATGATAGTGGGGTTTGCTTGTAAAGGCTCTAATACCCCACCAATGCCAGCGCCACCAGACAAGTGTACATTTTTCCCAATTTGCGCACACGATCCTACGGTGGCCCAAGTATCCACCATCACACCTTCATCAATATAAGCCCCAATATTCACATAGGAGGGCATCAATATGGTATTTTTTCCAATGAAGGCGCCGCGTCGTACGATGGCATGTGGCACCACGCGTGCCCCAAGATCAGCAAAATCCTCCGAGTTGTGATGCCTGAATTTCAAAGGGAGTTTGTCATAAAACTGACAGAAACCACCCTCAATCAGCTGATTGGGATATATTTTAAAAGACAAGAGAATGGCTTTTTTCAACCAAGCATGAACCACCCATTGTCCTTCTATTTTTTCAGCAACTCGAAGTCTACCTGTATCCAGTTGATGGATTATTGCATCAATGGCTTCTACTAAAAGGGATGGTGCATTGTTGGGCGTGAGGGTGTGTCGTTCTTCAAAATAGTCTTCGATACGTTGTTTCTGCGCTGTCATAGTAGACGCCATTTCATTATTTAAGTAACTTTAGAGTATACTGCATTTTTTTATTTGAATCACAGGCGCAAACAGATCATGCGATTATTGGTTACAGGCAGCGCTGGGTTTATTGGTTATCATCTGGCAAAGCATCGATTGGAACAAGGCGATACCGTCATTGGAATAGATAATCTAAATGATTACTACGAGGTATCTCTAAAAAGAGCTCGACTAGAACAGTTGCAAACCTATCCCTCTTTTGTTTTTTACCAAGGGGACTTGTGTGACGCGCATACCCTTCAGGAACTTTTCACAACGCATCAACCCACCCACGTTGTGAATTTGGCAGCCCAAGCCGGCGTTCGTTATTCTTTAACCAATCCCCATGCCTACGTACAATCTAATGTGGTGGGTTTTACAACTCTAATTGAAGCCTGTAAACAGTTTAAAATTGAACATTTGGTATATGCATCAACCAGCTCCGTGTATGGTGCCAATACAAGACAACCTTATCAAGAAAGTGATTCAACCAATCACCCGTTGGCCATTTATGCCGCCACTAAGAAAGCCAACGAATTGATTGCACATTCATACTCCCATTTATATCAGATCCCCACAACAGGTCTTCGATTCTTTACCGTATATGGCCCCTGGGGTCGACCAGACATGGCTTTTTTCTCATTTACCAGAGACATTCTTGCTGGCAAGCCCATCACTGTGTATAACCAAGGACAAATGCAGCGTGATTTCACCTACATTGATGACATCGTAGAAGGGATCTCTCGGGTTATCGACTCCCCTGCAACAAGCAATGCCATGTGGTCAAGTGAGTCACCAGATGCCGCAAGCAGTAGAGCGCCTTATCGAGTCCTGAACTTAGGATGTGGGCACCCCGTCCATTTAATGGACTACATTGAGGCGATTGAACAAGCGACCGGAAAAAAGGCTATCAAACGGTTTTTACCAATGCAAGAGGGAGACGTCATCTCTACGCACGCCGATACCACGCGATTTGATAGCCTCTATGGATCATACGAAAAAACACAAGTGCAAGAAGGTATTCGTCGTTTTGTTGAATGGTATAGGGGGTATTACATCTGATCCATCAACGCGTCTTTTTCAGACCATTGGTAGTTCAACCACTCTCTGAACTCACTCAGGATCCCCTCACTTTGAAGCAACGGTGTTTTTAAAAACTTCGCAGGAATCGGGAGCGTGCGAATATGAACCTTGATAGAGGGTACGCGACAGCATAAAAAATCCCATAACGAGTGTCGATGGGTGGGATAAAGGATCGTGACATCTAGTAATTGATTGATTTTATCCCCCATGGCATCAATGACGAAACCCACGCCCCCCGCTTTGGGTTTTAGTAAATGGGTATAAGGGGAGTGTTGTTCCACCTTTTTTTGAGTCGTGTATCGGGTGCCTTCTATAAAACTCATGAGTGTTGCTGGAATTTGTTTAAACGAATCCAAGGCCTTTCGAGTGGCTTCTAAATCATTCCCTTTTTTATGAGGGTATTTTTCAAGATATGCTTTAGAATAGCGCTTCATAAATGGGCACCCCATCGCCCACCAGGAAAATCCCAATAAAGGAACCCATTTTAATTGATCTTTGATGAAAAATTTTAATACGGGAATTTTTCGATTAAATAATCGTTGTAATACTACAATATCCAACCAACTTTGATGATTGGCGACAACCAAATGCCATTCGTCTGGATTAAAATGAGCCGTCCCCGTGACTTCCCATCGGGCTGGATGAATATACTTTAAATAGAGATTGTTCACATCACTCCAGAGTGTTGCGACCTTATCCACTCGCCGTGTACAAAAAGATTTTAAACGCTCTATGGGTAATAGTTTTAAAAGGCCTAGCAAAAGAATAGGTATGGAACCTACACACGTAGTCACACCAATCACACAGAGTGCACAGGTCGCTTGTAATTGTCCTTGAATGGCGCGTAATACGGTCATCTAATTGCTCCTTAAAGCGTGTTCAAGATCTGCCTTGAGATCATCAATATGTTCAATGCCGACTGACAATCGGATAAGCCCTTCCTCAATACCCAGCGATTGACGGATTTCTAATGGAAGGGACGCATGCGTCATGAGGGCAGGGTGTTCAATTAAGCTTTCAACGCCGCCTAAACTTTCAGCCAAGGTGAAGAGCTTGCAACGGGATAAACAGCGTTTGGCTCCTTCCAACCCACCAGAAACCACCACCGTGATCATCCCACCAAAGTCACGCATTTGTTGGAGTGCAAGCGCATGTTGTGGATGTGAGGGGAGCCCTGGATAAATGACTTTTTCAATCTGGGGATGATTGTCCAACCAGAGTGCCAATTCGCGCGCATTCTCACAATGCCGCTGCATACGAATGGCAAGTGTTTTCAAGCTACGCATCACTAAAAACGCATCAAAAGGGCCGGCTATGGCGCCAACAGCATTGTGTAAAAATGCCAATTGTTCAGCCAACACAGTCTCTTTCCCGACTACGACCACACCACTTATCACATCAGAGTGCCCATTGAGATATTTGGTTGCTGAATGCAACACGATATCAAATCCTAGGGTTAGAGGACGTTGGATCCAAGGTGTGGCAAAGGTATTATCAGCAACAGTCAAGATGCCGTGGCGTTTGGCAATGGTTGCGATCGCTTTTAAATCAACTAATTTCAATAAGGGGTTTGAAGGCGTTTCGACCCAAATCATTTTGGTATTCGGTTGAATGGCGGCCTCAATGGATTCTAATTGCGTGAGATCCACAAATGAAAAAGAAAGCTTAGATGTACGGGTTTTTACCTTATCAAATAACCGATAAGTTCCTCCATAGAGATCATCCATGGCAATCACATGATCGCCTGCTGATAGCAAATCAATGACCGTGTTGATAGCAGCCATCCCTGAAGAAAACGCAAATCCATGCTGACCGGATTCGAGGCTGGCCATACATTGCTCAAAGGCAGAACGGGTTGGATTTTTAGTTCTAGAGTACTCATAACCTTGGTGCACGCCAGGGGCTTGTTGGCGATAGGTGGACGTGGCATAAATAGGCGTCATGACGGCACCAGTGGTTGGATCCGCTGGTTGCCCTGCATGGATGGCTCTGGTTTCAAATGCTGGCTCTTTCATATTATTATTTTGCTCCCGATCCTTAAGATGACGCGCCTCTTGGTTTATTGTAAACTTTAATCATTTATTGGGGAAGTCGATGTGTTTTCCGATCTAAATCAACTATTATTGCGTCCTATTGTGCCACGAATCCTCTGTGTGGCATTGGCGGCAGGCTTGACGGCTCAGATCATAACCTCTATGATCTATTTTTTCTCACTTGAGACAATGCAAATAAGTCATCCTGATCGCCTGATTTCTACTGTATTCACCCAAGAGGATCTGCAAGCTGCGTTAAAGAGACCTTTATTTGGCTCTTATGTTCCAACGCATCTTGATGAAGCGGGCGTGAAGGAATCGTTGTTGCAATTAACAGTCGTTGGGATATTATTTGACACCAGTCAGACTACCTCACAGGTGATCATTCGTACTTCTTCAGGCACAGAACAGTCGTTTGAAGTGGGCGATGTGCTTCCTGGTGGTGTGATCATTAAACGTATCACTCATGAGGGTGTTTTAATAGAGCACGACGGTGAGATGGAACGGCTGAATCTACCGACCGATATTTTAAAATTTGAGGCACCGGCCAAACCACTGGTGCATTGAGGAAGAGGAATCACAGTCATGTATAGGCTATTCACCATTCTAACTATAAGCCTTTGGCTAAATGGTTGCGCAACGAGTGGCTATAATTTGCGCGAAGGCATTGCAAGCTTCCAAGTGCAAAACTATCGACAAGCCTTCATTCGTTTAAAACCTGAGGCGAACAAAGGCCAACCCGATGCGGAATATGCCATTGGCTATATGTATTATTATGGTCAAGGTGTCGTGGAAGATAGAAAAAAAGCATGGTATTGGATTCATTGTGCAGCCCAAGCTGGGCAAGTGGA
>CAMBHM010000022.1 GCA_945867185.1 Legionella genomosp. 1 | reverse complement strand
GAAGGGTACCGGGCAGGAGGTGGCAGAAATGATAACGTCTGCGTGTGCTAAATGATGAGGGATGTCTCCAATGGAGAGTGTTTTGGCTTGAATTTGTGAAGCCAGTGCGGCGGTGTGATGGGGGGTTCGGCTAGCAACCATGAATTGTTGGACCCCTTCCTTTTGTAAGTATGTTGCAACAAGCGATGCCGTTTCGCCAGACCCAATGAGAAAAGCTCGTAATGGGCGATAATCAGGAAAAATCTGGCCAATGAGCCGTACTGCGGCATAGGCAATAGAAATGGGATTGTTACCAATGCCACTTTGATGTCGAATACGTTTGGTAGCGCCGAATACATATTGGAATACTTGTTGTAACTGATGTTTGAGGGTGCCTGCTTGTTGGGCTTGTTGGTACGCCTGTTTCATTTGACCCAAAATTTGCGGTTCACCAAGCATCATCGAGTCTAATCCACTGGCAACTCGAAGCGCATGACGAACCCCTTGTGGTCCAAGATGTTGATAACAGTGAGGGGCGAGTGTGTCAAAGGAGAGGCCGTGTTCATGAGCGAGCCAAGGCACAATGACACTTGGATCGTCTGTGTCGCAATAAATTTCTGTGCGATTACAAGTGGATAAGAAGGCAACTTCGTTGACTTCAGGTAGCGTTATCAAGCGTTTTAATACGGTATCTTCCATGGGGAGCGCCACTTGCTCACGCATAGGAAGGGGGGCTGTTTTATGATTGAGCCCGCAGGCGAGGAACACCATAGTCAATGTTCTTGTAGATAAAAGAGCGATTGTACGCTATTGCGGGCAATAATTGAATGCACCTGGCCTAAAGGTCTTTGATGATGAGCCGTTATTATAACCATGATGGTTAATTTATAATCTAATCGGAGACGACTATGGAAATTATTTTTCAAGGCAGGCATGATAGTAAAGAAGCTGCTGAGAGTTTGATGAGCGTGATTCGTTTATTCAAGGATCGCTATCAGATCGGACAGTTTCGAGAGATGCATTTGTCGGTGACGTTGGTGGATGAGAAAGGGGACGATGTGGAGTTGGTAGACAGTGCCACATCGGAAGCCTATCGAGTCTTTGAAGTCTGTCGTCAGGGCGAACAAATGATTAGGGGACGAGGACGCCCCTCGTTGAAGTTGGTGATTGATAATACGCGCTAGAGGGATCAAGCTATGCCATCACCGTATGTGACTGAGTTGGCTCTACGGGCCGCGGTAAATAACACAAAAAGGGAATTAACGTCTGAAGGAGGGCAATCGGAGTCTATCAAAGACGTTGCTTTAAAGCGTGCACGAGATCAGATTACTGGGAGCAGCGATGTGTCTTCGGTGGGCTCTCAGATTTCTTTGCAATCAATAGCTATTGAGGTAGCCGTTGCTGGAATCTCTCTTGCTTATACCGCCATATCAAAACAATTGGATGTACTAGACAATCAACGGCTTGGGTTTGATAAAGAACGGCAAGCAGGGATTGCAACCTTCATGGTGCCAAGTAACGTAGAAGAAAGCGATTTATCTACTGAAGAAAAGGTGATCAAAGGGTTTCTAGAATTATCTTTTCGTAATCCCTCCTTTTGTGTTTACTTGGGGATCCACAGTGCTGAACTGTTGACTGAAAAGGGATCTAGATTTTACTCCATTTTGCCTTTTTATCGAATGAGCGAGGCGTTGGGGCAGCCGGTAGCGAGTACAAGACCACTAGATCGACAACGAACGGCTATCAATTTATTTTTTAGATCAGCACTCCCAGATGCTATTGCTGATATTGATACCAGTTTTCAAATGGATTGGCGGTTTATATCCTTCTGGGAATCAACGATTCAGCGAAAAAATTATTTGAATAATAGACGGGCACCGCGTTTTATCATGTTGTGTCTATCGAATTTACTATGGAATTTACAGCACCCAGTCGATCCTGACACAGGGTTTCCTCTGGGGTTGAATCGATGTATCGAAATGTGTCGAGAGGTGGAGCTGTATTTGAATCAACTATTAAATAGTGAATCCCCACCTTACCTTGAGAATATCAGTACTGTCGAGAATGGATTGATGAGTTTTATGCGGAAGCTTGAGATCCATACCAAGGCCTTGAAGGCTGCGTACGCAGAAGAACAATTACATGAATTAAATATTGATGAAATTACCAATAGCGCGCATCGTGCGCTTCGGATCATGGACAAAAGCGTCTTTAAGTTGATTTATAAACGTTATAATCCTATCACAGGGAAAGATGAACCTGATGAGAAAGCCGCTGAAGAATTGGCTTATACAGTCAGTTACCTCAATCAACTATTGATTCGTAATGCAGAGTTGATTGGTGCGTTTCGAAAGGTGCCCGGGTGGATTTCAGCTGAGGCGATGTTAAATACACCGCCATTGACCATTGTGGATGTGCTGATTATTTTTTGTCATTTGTCTTACAAAGAGAGGAATGAATTGTTTGAACGGATTGAAAAGAGTCCGGTAAGCAGTGCTTTGGAGTTTTCCCAGACCTTAAAAAAATTTGATAGAAAATTTGTAAAACCCGTGAAGGCCTTCAGTAAACAAGAGCTGGGTGCGCGGTTTGGGAGCTCCAAGGTGGAGGACGTGGGTCGTTTGACAGCCGGTCGATTGGTACCGCTCATCACGTTGGTGATCGAGGACTATCGCGTGGAAGTAGATACGCCAGTGACTTACGCGTATGCAAAACAATCAGAAGAAAGTGAAACCGCCCCCCCGATTCATAGCGGCAAGCAGCAAGTACATCATATAAATGCCTCTGCAGCGTTGGGTGAGGGGTATTATCAGTGGATCTTATCGCCGTTTCTCAATTCGACCGGAGATACCAGTCGATTGGATGAGTTGCCAAAGCATCAATATCGCATGACTCAAATTACCAAATTGATGGATAGTGTCAGTGAGTTGGTTCAAAACTACCGTAGTTTTTTACAACACAAATCGTTTCAACGATTTTTATTAACTTGTCTTAATAAAGTTAAAGAAGAATATGCAAAACTGGATGCTCATATTGATGAGGCAGACAGTCTGCTTGCGCAGGATGAGCTGATGAGTCGAAGCTTACAAGCGATTCTTCGGCCTATGATGAGTGACTTGAATAGAAGTTTGGAGGCGTTTGGGCTTGCAACTGCCAATTTTGAGCGAGTGGTGAGTGCGCCCGATTTTACCGATCAGCAACGTCAATTGTTGTCTACCAAATTGGGGAGTATTTCAGATCAGTTTCAATCGTTGTTTTCGGAAGACAGCGGTGTATTAGATTTGATGCGTGTTGAGGATACAGAAGATCCGCAAGCAGGTGCTGCTCCGGTTGTAGGCGAAATATCGCCTACAACCATTGTGGAGTCAAGAAAGGTGCTTGCCTTAAGAAAGCTAGTGCAAAGCTGTTATGATGCGTTGTCCTATCAAAGTCGTCACGGACACAAAGGGGTATTGATGTGTGATTTGTTGACCATGATAGATCGCAAACCCAATTTCACGGAAGGACAGGTCAAATACATATTGGTGGAGTTGATGCGGGTCACTGCAAGTTACAGAGACACGTGGTTTTTTCAAGCAGATTATGCGAGAACACGTTCGACTATGGCATTGATCAAGGCTATCAAGGATAAACAACGTTATGGAATATTGCCGTTGGCGGGTATTTTGTTTGGGAATGCGGCTACGAATATGTCGCGCATGTCAGACACTGAGATTTTTGAAAAATTACGTGCATTACGAGAAACGAATCATTGGCAAGAATCTTGCCATGCTATTCAAATCACTTGGCCTGATGCGGGTGATTTTCTTCGCACAGAGGCGCGTTGAGAGTGATTGTTTTATGCTTTTGCACAACACCATACGTCAACACGAATGACCCCTTGCTGTTTTAATAGACTGGCCAATGCATGTGCTGTGCTGCCTGTGGTTAATAAATCATCTACTAACGTGATATGTTGATAAGGCATAGGGGGCACATGAAAGGCCTTTTTTAGATTCAGACGACGGTGCTCTGCTGTCAGCCCCGCTTGTGGGGGTGTATGCTGTATTTTTTTGCAAAGAGACAATTGATAGGGGATTCCAAATGTGTTGCTCAAGTGTTTGGTGAGTAGGGCGGCTTGATTAAAGCCTCGTTGTTGTAGTCGTTTGGTATGCAAGGGGATCGGGATAAGGCATTGGGTGTTTAAGGCTTCCTTGGAGACAGAGTGGGCGATGAGAGAGGCTAAAAAAGAACTTAAATATAATCCTTCTCGGTATTTAAACTCATGAAGGAGCCCTCTTAGCGGCTCTTCAAATCGATAGTCCGTGAAGATCCTATCCATGGCGGGTAGGGTCTTTATGCAGAGGCCACAGATTGGGATAAATGCGTCTGGTAAAGGGTTCGCACAATGACTGCAAGCAGGACCTAGGCGTCTGAAATAGGGAAGACAGGCACTACAGACTGCATGAGGGCCTTGATGGTCCTGTTGACACAGAGCACAAAGGGCTGGTAATCGAAACAGGTGTGTTATACTTGCGAATGTTTGACGCATGCGTATTAAAAGCTTGAGGTTGGGTGGTTCATGATGACGGTGATGACTGACATTTGCAATGCATTTGAGCGACAATCCGCCCATTATGAAAAAGCTGCGGTTATTCAAAATGAAATTGGCACGCGCTTATTTGAGCGTTTAGATTACTTGAAAATGACGCCGAAACGTATTTTGGATCTGGGGTGTGGGCCGGGGATCTTCTCGCAAAAATTAAAACAACGATACGCCACTGCAGAAGTAGTGAGTCTTGATATTGCCTATGGCATGTTGCATCAAGCGCGTCATCGATCTGATTGGGGGGATACGGCCTTATTGGTGAATGGGACGATGACAGCCCTACCCTTTGTAACAGGTGCCTTTGATCTTGTGTTTGCGAATCAAGTCATTCATTGGTCCCCCTCTTTGTCTTTGTTGTTTCAAGAGTTGAGTCGGGTGATGTCTTATGAAGGTTGTCTCTTGTTCTCGACCTTAGGTCCTGATACCTTTCTCGAATTACGACAAGCCTTTGAGACGCTAGATACTTATGCACATATCAATGAATTCATGGATCTACATGATTTGGGTGATGCTTTGTTGGCAGCGCAATTTTTAGATCCGGTGGTTGATCGAGAAGATTTGACTGCGCAGTATGCGACGTTATCGCACTTGCTTCGATCTTTAAAAAGGCAAGGGGTGCGGCATATTCATCCAAAACGTCGATCTGGATTGATGGGAAAAACCATATGGCGTCAATTTGAAGAGGCCATGTTGGCTTACCGAACAGAAACTGGAAAGTGTCCTTTGACGTATGAAGTCGTGTATGGTCAAGCTTGGAAAGGCCAAGTGCACCAGACAGGAGGAGGGGCTGAAATCATGGTTCCGATTGATGAAATGATGAAAACCTATCGTCATTAACCGATGAGGAAGAGGAGGGGATCATGGACTTTGTGAGTCGTTATGTCGCGCACCTTCCTGATGCGGCTGGGCGGGTGAGTTACTCAGCAGAAGAACATCGTATTTGGGGTATTTTGTTCAATCGGCAGCGCACATTATTGCCTGGACGTGCTTGTGATGAATATTTGCAGGGATTATCGCAATTGGGTTTAATTGCAGATGAAATCCCGCAATTGTCGGAGGTGAGTGCACGATTACAAGTCGCCACTGGCTGGACCGTTGCTGCAGTGCCTGCCTTGATTTCAGCACGTGCATTTTTTGAGTTGTTGGCGAAACGACACTTTCCAGCAGCGACGTTTATTCGTAGCGAAGAAGAATTGAATTACGTACAAGAGCCAGATATTTTCCATGAGCTATTTGGTCATTGCCCCTTATTAACGAATCCTGTTTATGCAGATTTTATACATGACTATGCGCTCGCTGTGTTGCGTGCTCCGGAGACTGATTGGCCTTTGTTACAACGGCTGTTTTGGTTTACGGTTGAGTTTGGCTTGATACAAACATCCAGTGGTTTGCGTGCTTATGGGGGCGGTATTTTATCGTCGATCACTGAAACGGAGTATAGCGTTGAAAGTGATGTCCCTCTTCGTGTTCTCTTTGATCCCGTGAATGCTTTTCGAACCCCGTATCGTATTGACCAACTGCAGCCTGTGTACTTTGTTATTGGTTCCTTTCAACAATTATATGAAGTAGTTACAGATAAGCTCATGGTTGCTCTAGCACGTGCGCGATCCCTTGGGGAGTTTCCGCCTTTTTTTGAAGTGGATAAAAACAATGCTAGTATTCATATTCATGCGTGCTAAGCGGACCTCATTCAATCTCTAGAGCATTCCGCAATGGCTCGTCGGGCTCCGCCCTCCTGCGCTTTACTTGCTATATGCTCTAGATATTGAATGAGGTCCGTTTAGGTGTTAGGTTGTAATGTTTTAATACTATTGATACCATCAGGGATCTTTTTGTCATTATGAGTGAAGGAGCATCGTTTGATTAGCGTTTTGATTGTTGATGACCATGCTTTAGTGCGGATGGGTATTCGGCGATTGTTGGAAGATCTGCCTGACATGGTAGTCGTCGCTGAAGCAGACAATGGGGAAACAGCCCTGACCATGGTTAAAAAACATCAACCCGATGTGGTGTTGTTGGATATGAAAATGCCGGGCATCGATGGTTGGGAGGTGATAAGACGATTACAAAAAACAAGCCCTCAGGTTTGTGTGATTGCAGTGACTGCATTGAGCGCAGAACCTTTGCCTACTCGGGTATTACAACTGGGAGCGATGGGATATCTCACTAAGGAATCAGGCCCTGAGGAAATGGCAGCGGCCATTCGCAGTGTCGTCAGAGGTGAAAAATATTTAAGTGCAAAAATTGCTCAAAAAATGGCAATCAGCAGCTTGCAAGCCAATGAGGAGTCTCCTTTTGACAGACTCAGTGAGCGAGAAATGCAAGTGATGTTCATGTTGACCAGCGGCATGACAGTACCCGATATTTCGGCACGGTTATTTTTAAGTAGTAAAACCGTGAATGGTCATCGATATCGAATGTTTGAGAAATTATTGATTAAAAATGATGTGGAACTCACTTTTCTTGCTTTGAAGCACCGGATCATTGAACGTCCTAGCGACGCTCTCGAAGATCAATGAGTGCTCATTCCAATCTTCTGCAGGGGTATCTTTCAACGCTTACCAGCGATCCTGGCGTTTACAGGTTTATCAATGCCCAAGGAGACATACTATATGTTGGAAAAGCCGCCAATTTAAAAAAACGGGTGACGAGCTATTTCAAGCAACAGGTGGGGGCCAAAACGCGCTCCATGGTGAGTCAGATTGTAGGAATAGAAGTAAGCATTACTCGTAGTGAAACGGAAGCGTTGTTATTAGAAAGCACGCTTATTAAATCATTACGGCCTAAATATAACATTCTTATGCGGGATGATAAGTCCTATCCATTTATTCATATGGTGACTAGCCATTCTTTTCCTCGATTGGCCGTGATGCGCTCCAAAAAAAAACCCATCAAAGGGGCGTTTTTTGGTCCATATCCGAGTGTTACTGCACTGCGTGACACGTTAAATACCCTGCAAGATGTTTTTAAACTACGGAATTGTAGCGATCCTTTCTTCCAAGCACGTCGTCGTCCTTGCTTACAGTATGAGATAAAACGCTGTAGTGCGCCTTGTGTTGGATTGATTACAGCGTCGCAATATCAACAAACGGTACGGGATGCCATCCGCTTTTTACAAGGTAAATCCCAACACATCGTGGAAGATCTTGTAGAGCAGATGGAGCAGGCGGTATCCGAGCTTCGGTTCGAAGAAGCAGCCCGCTTGCGTGACCAGGTAAAACGGGTGCGATTGGTGCAGGAGCAACAAGGGATGGTGCGGGCGGCTGGAGAAGCCGATCTTATCATCATTGAAGCAAGCCCTGGGTTTGCTTGTATCCAGTATGTGAGTGTGCGCGCTGGTGAAGTCGTGTCTAGTCAGTCTTTTTTCCCCTCGGTTCCTCAGTGGATGGGTTCTTCAGAAGAGGTATGGTCAGCGGTCTTCACGGCATTTATTGCTCATCATTATGTCGATCATCCCGAACGAATTCCTGAACTGATCATCAGTAACCAGGCTTTCTCTGATCTTGTTATCACGCAGTCAATGTTGAGATCATTACGGGGTCAACCTTGTCGAATTCAGATCAATCCAAGGGGGGTGCAAGCCCGTTGGCTTGATTTTGCAGACAATAATTTACGACTGTCCGTGAGGCAACATCAGCAGTCTAAAGAGACTATGGCAGCGCGTTTTAAAGCGTTGTGTGCGCTTTTAGAAAGAACGGAACCGCTTCACGAGATGGTGTGTTTTGATGTGAGTCATACACAAGGGACACACACGGTTGCCTCTTGTGTAGTGTTTGATGAAGAGGGACCGTTAAAACGAGCTTATCGTCGTTTTAATCTCTCAGGGTTTACGCCAGGCGATGATTATGCTGCAATGGAACAAGCCTTGAGGCGGTATTTTAAAAATAAAACAGATAGACCTCAACTATTGATTGTGGATGGTGGACAAGGTCAAGTCACGGTGGCAAGAAGGGTGTTGGATGCTTTAAGCATTCAGGATGTGATGTTAATGGGGATAGCAAAAGGCCCTGCCCGAAAAGCGGGACAAGAGCATTTGCTAGTATCGAATAGCTTGGGGATCCGAACATTTACCTTAGCGCCTGACGATCCTGCGCTGCATTTATTACAACATATTCGTGATGAGGCCCATCGGTTTGCGATCACAGCACATCGTAAAAAACGTCAACAGAAGAGTGTACAGTCAGTGTTAGATCCTATAGAAGGGATTGGTCCCAAACGCCGTCAAGCCTTGCTTCGCCGGTTCGGAGGATTGCGAGAATTATCTGTAGCGTCTTTAGAGGAGTTGATCAAAGTCCCTGGAATCAGTCCTACTTTAGCTGCTCGTATCCATCATCATTTTCATCTATAGATTGGACCTGGGCCCAAAATATATATATAACGGTCTATTTGATAAAAAATAAATCAAATAGACGCTATCACTCATTAAATTTAATATAAAAGCCCACATTTCTTTAAAAACTAGTCAATAATGAAATGAAGGATGTATCTTCTCGATAGAATGAGGATAGGGGATCATGACATGAATAAATGGATGACATGCTTGGCATTATGTGTACCACTTATGGCTCACGCGGATCCCGCAGAGGTTAAGCCCGTGTATTATGGCCCTGGATTGTGCGCCTATTCTGAATATGAGTGCGTGAAAGTGACGCATGGACAAAGTTGGGCGAGCTTGTTTCCGGATGAGCAGCAACGAGACTTGGTTCAGCGTGTGAACCGAAACTATAATTCGTTGTGGCCAGGTAAAGAAATCGTGGTGCCACGTCACTTGGCAGCGGTAAGCTTGCTTGATCTCGCACCGTTTCCTTTAAAAATAGATTCAGGTGGTGAAAAAGAAATCATCGTGGACCAAGACAAACTGGCCTGGGGTGCCTATGATGCTGAAGGACAATTGGTGAAATGGGGTCCTATTGCTTCAGGGCGAGACAAATGCCCAGACAGCAATAGGGCTTGCCGGACAATGACTGGTATATTCCGGGTGTTCAGTAAGGAAAATGAACATTGTAAATCGGATATTTTTCCGATAGGTAAAGGGGGTGCTAAGATGCCCTATTGTATGTATTTCCATAAAGGGTTTGCACTGCATGGCTCAGATGATATTCCAGGATATCGTGCAAGTCATGGGTGTGTGCGAATGTTTGTTCGGGATGCAAAATGGTTGAATGAAACGTTTGTTGAGATCTCCAATGATCGGAATCATTTTCAAGGAACAAAAGTCGTTGTGCGTCCCGTTTTGATGGGGGGTAAGGAATATATTCCTCCCAAAACGACGTTGGGACAAGCGTCGGATGCGGCTTCTGGACCACTCAGTGCCTGGCAAGATCCTGATCGCTTGCCTGCAACAAGGAGAACACAATGAGATCACTGTCAGTTGGGCATGTACTCGTCTTAGCATGCTGTGCGCTCCCTCTTCTCGTTTCGGCAGCTAAAACCGAGGATACCCTGCCATTGGGATGTAAGAATGTGGGTTATCAATTTGATTTAAAAGTACTGAAATTGTTGCCGGAGGAAGCAGGTGAGCGACAATCCCTTTATTTTATTTTTAATGCCTTGCCACAATCCGTTCATTTGTATCAAATGTTAAAAGAGGATAGCTCCCGCAGTTTGTCCTTAAACCACGTTATTCGAGCCAGGCAATGGGCGGTGTTATCGACCAGTGAGAAAGAATTGAAATATATTTGTACGGTGGATAAGGCCAAGGAAACGTATGGGACAATTGTTGATTGTGCGGACAGTTTGAAGGTGTGTGAGTATGCACGCGTGAAATATGGTATGAATAACGCTGGCAATTACTGGGTTGTGAGCAGCAATACAAGTGGTGGCGCCGTGAGGGAAGTAACTAATTACGGCATTATTCCACGATAGGAGACATCATGATATTGAAAAACAAGCTGAGATCCTGGGTGTGTTTGTCGGGCGCTTTGAGTATGCATGCGACGTTTGCAGGCACCGGAATTGAGGCCTATCGTGAAGGGCAGTACATCAAGGCATCGCAGGAACTGGCCACTTCACCGAGTCATGATTCGTTGGTGGATTACTATATGGCGCGCATGCAGCTATATGGTTATGGCCAATTAAAAAACAATCGTGCTGCGTTGTATTATTTTCAAAAAGCGGCTGAGAAAGGATTTCTGCCGGCACAACGCACCTTGGCACTGTATGCCTTATTGAAAGAAAACAATCCCAGTGAAGCGTTGATTTGGTTTAAAAAAGCGGCTGAAAATAATGATGTTGACGCACAATTGTATACCGCTGCGGCTTACTTATTTGGGGTGGGCGTTAAGAAAAATACAGATCTTGCGAAACGTTATTATATTGCTGCTGCAAAGAATGGGAACAGTCTCGCGCAAGGTATGGTGGCTAAAAGTTTTTTGGACACTCGGGACTCTAATAATAAAAAATTAGGCCTTCTTTGGTTGAATAAAGCGGTGGCTCAAAAAAACCCTGAGGCGCAACTGATGCTGGCGTCATTGTATGAGCAAGGGAAGTTGGTCGAGTTATCTCGAGTGAAAGCGAAAGAGCTGATTGATCAGGCCTTAGCGCAAGATTATTTGCCAGCTGTCTATCAAATGGGCGTGTTTTTTGAACAAGAAAAAAATCTAGAGCAAGCAAAAAATTGGTATACCAAGGCTGCAAACGCGCATTATGCACCTGCTGAAATGGCTTTGACGGCATTATATCGACAAGAAAAAACCCCTTATTATAATTTGCATGTGGCGTTTTTGTGGACGTTACGGGCCGCCCAAAATGGATCGCTTGAAGCACAACAGGCTTTGGTAGGGATGTACCAAAAGGGAGAGGGGGTTGAAAAAGACGAGTCGGTAGCAAAAGCTTGGCAGAAAAAAGCCGCTGGAACTGCACAGGGAACCCCTGCTTTGGCACAAGCACAAGCAGCATTGTGGTTGAGTTTTGGAAAATCCAAGCAGTGGGCTGCCAGTGGCTATCATTTAAAGGGCATTTTGAGTGATTGGAGGAATCCAGATGCATTAAAAGAGAATAATTATTTGCCCGCCCCGCATATGGATGTGGTGACAAGAGGTGCGCTGTATAAGCCTAATTTTATCATGACCAATCCCAATGATTTGAGCATCAGTGAGTATTATGACGCATTGGCTGCAAGTTTGAGTGCGGTCTCTACTGACGTGGTGTTCCCTCGGTATGTCATTGATAAAGCGTTTACATCGATGCTCCCCGGGGCTTCCAGTACGTCTTCCTCACTCATCAATAAATTACAGGGGCGAGCCGCACTTGGGGATTCTAATGCGGAATTTACATTAGGCCAATTGTTGGAAGTGGGTATCGGCGTGCCTCGTGATGTCCCGTTAGCGATGAAGACCTATGAGCTTGCCAGTGCGCAGCAGGATTTGCGTGCAGAATATAATGTAGGACTTATTTATCTGGAAGGAAGGGGGGTGGATGCAAACTATGAGAAAGCAACGGCTTTGTTAAAGGATGCCGCTTTTAAAGGGAATGCCTATGCGCAATACGCACTGGCAAGAATGAATGAAGTGGGATATCGCAATGCTGCAGGGGATCTGATTATCAAGCCGGATCTAGAAGAAGCGATGGCCATGTACGATTTGGCGGCCGCAAATGAGGATGGTCTTGCCAAATACCGATTGGCTGAAATGATGGTTCGTGAAAAGAAAATAGATCTTAGTGTACAAACTAAGCAAAATCGTGATCGTTTGGTGAAAAAACTATATGAAGGTGCGTTTGCATCAGGGGTTCAGCAAGCGGCATTGCCCCTGGCCTTTTTTAATGCCATGGATCCTTCTTCAAAAAAACAACAAGAGGCTTTTTCTGTAGCAACGGCGGAGGCAAAAGCTGGAAATGGCGTGGCAGCTTTGTTATTGGGTCTTTTATATGATCGGGGGATAGCCGTCCCTGTCAATCAAGCAGAAGCGCTGAATTGGTACCAAAAGGCCCCTTCAAATGTGGTGATCTCGTTTATTCTAGGCACTTATTTGAGTCAAGGAACTGGATTGAGCCAAGATCTGGAGAAAGGCAAAGCCTTGCTCGAGCAAGCGGCCACTGGGGGTTTTT
>CAMBHM010000021.1 GCA_945867185.1 Legionella genomosp. 1 | reverse complement strand
TTCCGTTTGGCATGTACCGAACGTCTGGATCAACGCCGACGTTGCCGATGAGTATGACTTTATTAATCCCGCGGGCCATGTGAGTCTCCATTATTGCGATAGTTAGAAAGCGATTATACGCATTATATAGTGGCGAGTATAGAATCTCTACTTTGCATCAGCAGCTCTTTGGCATGGGAGCGTGTTTGTTCGGTGATGCATAGCCCACCCAGCATACGAGCAATCTCGTTTATTTTTTGATCGTCTTGAAGCGGCGTTACCGTTGAAAATGTATGATGCATGTCGGACTGTTTCTCTACTCTAAAATGATGATCAGCCGCTGCCGCTACTTGAGGTTGATGGGTCACGCAAAAGACTTGTAACCGCTCCCCTAAGGATCGCAATAGTTGCCCAACCAAGGCCGCAGTAGCACCGCCTATGCCCACATCCACCTCATCAAACAAAAGCGTCGGGGTGGCCCCTCGTTGTGCTGTGATGACGTGAATGGCAAGGCCAATGCGAGATAATTCACCACCCGAGGCAATTTTTGAGAGGAGGTCAGCCTCCATGCCGGGATTGGTGCAAACGGTATATTCGACTTTATCTAATCCATGTGGATGCGGAGTGTCTAAAGGGGTCAGTGTGATGTTCAAAAATCCTTTTGGCATGCCCAATTGTTGGATACTGGTTGTGATGTCTCGTGCTAAAAGAAGGGCATATTTTTGTCGAGAAGCACTCAGATCTCGGGCTGCGACTTGGTACGCATCGAGATGTTGTTGATAGGCCAGGGCCAGCTGATGTCTGTCTTCATTCTTTTGTTTGAGTGTTTTGAGAGTGGTTTGTAGGATCTCTAGCTGAGTCGGCAGTTGGCTTGCCTCCACATGGTGTTTTCTGGCTGCTTGATGCAACACACTGATTCGTGCTTCAACCACTTCTAACCGCTCTGGATCAAGTGATACTTGAGATGAGAAATGGTTTAGTTCATTGACGGCTTCTTCGCATTGAATGAGGGCGCTATTGAGCAGCTCTTCTGTATTTTTAATTTGTGGGTGTGTGCTGGGACAGGCACTCAGGCATTGTAATAGTTGCTGTAGCCCTTGACAGAGAGAAGGGTTCTCCTCTCCCTGTAATAGATCGGTGATGCGTGCTGCGTGCTCTAAATAATCCTGTGCATGATGTAGCAATTGATGCTCTTCATGTAAGGCGAGCATTTCTCCTTCGACAGGCGCGATCGCCTCGAGTTCTTGCACTTGCTGCTCTAGCACAGTGAGAGTGGGTAGGTCGCCAGTGTCTTCATCAAGCAGAGCTTGTTTGATAACCTCGACTTGTCGATACGCTTGGTAGACGTTGTCTACGAGTGTCTGATGTTTTGCATATTGATCGAGTTGTTTGCGGTGCGTTGCATGTTGCAATAAAGTTTGATGTTGATGTTGGCCATGTAAATCGACTAATAAATCGCTTAATTCTTTGAGTTTTTGCAAAGGAAAAGGGTGGCCGTTGATGTAGGCTTTAGATCGCCCTTCAGGATATAAGACACGACGTAAGAAGATCTCCCCGGAGCCATCATGGATGTCGTGTGACTGGAGCCAGTGGGCAGGATCACTGGTTTCATCGGTGTAAAAACAAGCACTGATGTCACATTTTTGAGCACCAGGACGAATCACAGAAGTCTCAGCACGGCCTCCCAGCGCAAGCATCAAGGCATCAATCATGATGGATTTCCCAGCGCCTGTTTCGCCAGTAAAAGCGGTCATACCGGTGGAAAAATCCAAGTCTAGCGTGGAGACGATCGTGAAATTTTCAATGTGTAAGGATCTAAGCATATCACCCCAACGGTTTGAATCCCCAACCCAGTTTGATTCTTAAAGTATCATAGTAGTGATAATCTATAGGATGCAATAATGTCAATTGTGCCTTGTTTTTTTCGACAGTGACGTGTTGACCCGGTTGCACCCGATGAGATTCGTGGCCATCGCAGCTGATTTGTAACTCATTTTCGTTGTTGGAACTGATTTGTAAAGTGATGGAAGCGTCACCGTCCATCACGAAGGATCTAGAACTTAAACTATGAGAAAACATGGGCACCATGACCACAGCATTGATCTCAGGGTGCATGATAGGTCCTCCTGCAGATAGCGCGTAGGCAGTGGAACCAGTTGGAGTCGCTAAAATCAAGCCATCCGCCCGATAATGACTGACGAATTGTTGGTTGATAAAGATATCAAACTCGATGAGGTGAGTTTCATTCCCACGACTTAATACAACGTCATTTAAAGCATCTCCGCAATAATAAGTGGTGCCTTCATCATGAATGCGTGCTTGAAGTAAAAAACGACGCTCTTTGGTGTAAGCACCGGCTAACACGGCAGTTAATTGTGTTTCTATGTCTTGAGGTGAAATATCGGTTAGAAAGCCCAATCGGCCTCGGTTGATTCCAATCACGGGTACATTGACCGTAATGGCCATGCGGGCCGCGGACAATAAGCTCCCATCGCCACCGACGACAACGATTAAATCTTTTTTTCCCATCGCGGTTCGAGGTAACACGGGTAAAGAGATGTCGAAGCTATCAGCGGTGTCTTGATCTAGAAAAGTCTCTATAGGTAATTGTTGCAAGTGATCCACAAGACGTTGTAGCGTTTCGTGGATCCCTTGATTGGCCCGGTGTAAGCGCGCATAGAGAATGATCCGATGGAAGGCTTGTTTGGTCATTGCACCTCTAAGAGTTGGTGTCGTCACGGTCCACTGATCGTGCTGTTTTTTTCCGATCTGGTTCTTTTAACTCTTTCTTTCGAAGTCGTATCGACAAAGGCGTTACCTCGACCAACTCATCATCGTCAATAAACTCGAGTGCTTGTTCTAACGATAACTTAATGGTGGGGGTTAAGACAATATTCTCATCGGTACCGGATGCTCGGACGTTGGTGAGTTGTTTTTCTTTGGTGACATTCACTACTAAATCATTGTCGCGCGCGTGAATGCCGACGATCATGCCTTCATAGCAAGCGGTTTGAGGCTCAATGAATAATCGGCCTCGTTCTTGTAGGTTAAATAGCGCGAATCCACGAGCAGTACCCTGACAATTAGAAATCATCACGCCACTGTTACGTTTGCCAATACGACCGCGAACTTGAGGACCATAGCTATCAAATACATGATACAGTAATCCTGTGCCGGAGGTGCTGGATAAGAATTCGGTGTGAAAGCCAATTAATCCGCGAGTGGGAATGATGTAATCAAGACGAACGCGGCCTTTGCCATCCGAAACCATGTTTTGTAGATCCCCTCGGCGCTCACCCATTTTTTCCATGATGGAACCTTGATGAGTTTCTTCAATGTCGATGGTGACGCGTTCATAGGGTTCAAGCAAGACACCTTCTTCTTCTCGTAGGATGACTTCAGGCTTGGAGATGGCTAGTTCATACCCCTCGCGGCGCATGGTTTCAATGAGGATAGACAAATGCAACTCTCCTCGACCAGATACCTTGAATTTATCCGGATCGTCATTGTCTTCGACGCGTAATGCGACATTGTGGAGAAGTTCGGTCTGTAATCGTTCTCGAATCTTTCGAGTGGTAACAAATTTGCCTTCAAGGCCTGCAAAAGGGGAATCATTGACTTGGAAGGTCATGCTGATGGTGGGTTCATCGACTGTTAACGGGGGTAAAGCTTCCACCGTGTTGGGATCGCAGATGGTGTCTGAAATATTCAGCATATCAACGCCAGTGACAGCGATAATATCGCCAGCACGGGCTTCTGCAATTTCAACACGCTCCAAGCCTTTGAACCCTAATAGTTGCAAGAGACGACCAGTGCGGACATTGCCGTCTTTATCGATGATTTTCACAGGGGCTTTGGCTGCAATGTGGCCTCTACTTACCCGACCTATGCCAATGGTCCCTACATAAGAGGAATAATCCAGCGAGCTGATCTGCATCTGGAATGGACCTTCTGCATCGACATCTGGGGGGTTCACACGAGACACGATGGTTTGTAATAGCGGATCCATGTTTTCGGTGGGATCTTGAAGATCCAACTGCGCATAGCCCATTAAGGCGGAGGTATAAACCACTGGAAAATCAAGCTGGGTGTCGTTGGCCCCTAAATTATCGAACAGATCAAACACTTGATCCATGACCCAATCTGGTCTTGCACCAGGACGATCGACTTTGTTGATGACGACGATGGGGTTCAATCCACGCGCGAAGGCTTTTTGTGTTACAAAACGGGTTTGTGGCATGGGGCCATCGACGGCGTCTACCAATAGTAAAACACTATCCACCATGGAGAGAATACGCTCGACTTCGCCTCCGAAATCAGCATGGCCTGGGGTGTCTACGATATTGATCTGATGCCCTTGCCAATGCACGCAGGTGTTTTTAGCCAAAATCGTGATGCCGCGCTCTTTTTCCAGGGCATTGGAGTCCATCAGACGTTCCACTTTGGGTGCCCGGTCATTGAGCGTGCCGGTTTGTTGGAGTAATTTGTCGACTAATGTCGTTTTACCATGATCAACGTGTGCGATGATGGCAATGTTACGAATTTTTTCAATCATAAGGACCTTCAGTGGCGAGAATTATAGAGTAGCAAAGAGGCAAAACAAGTGTGCATCAATCCATTATTATACAATGAATCAGGATAAATCCCAAGTTATCCTATAACTTACTGAAAATAGACTCTAAATGCCTTTTAAGTGGTAAATTATTTGCTACACTAATACTAAGATACATGAGAAAGGTGCGTATGATGAACCGATTGATTTTACATCCGACAGATACTTGTCAATGGCATGCGCTGGTGAATGAAGCGCAAGCGGCAACGCGTCTTATTTTGAATGAAAACACCGAAAGTTATCTGGTGTTTCTACTGATGCGGTTCTCACAAACGACACAATTGATGGAGTCGGTCATTGCGTTGGATGTCTTGGAAGCCATGCATGCGTCTAATACGAGGCAAGTGGCACGTCTTCGTGAGGTAGGGGATAAAAGCTTGTTGTTTTGCGGTTTGTTTCCTGGCATGGCAAGTAGGCGACATGTTCGACTAGACTATTTCAGTGACATGGGGCAAGCCGCTTACTTAACGGTGAGTGAGCTGGAAGAAAATGAATCTGCTGAGTTGTTTTTTCAGTTGAGTGCGCAATTCCTCACGATGCAACAGATCTTACAAGCCATGCGAGGTACGGGTATTGTGTCGCATGACCTCAGTCGTCGCGAAGGGACTACGGATTTGTCTTTACACTGATCTGTAGATAATAAGCAGTAACGAGAGACAATAAAGCCAATAGGCTATTGACGATAAAAATCCCTTGATGCCCTGCGAATGGATAGACTATGCCTGCGGTGACGCCACCTGCAAATAAGCCAAGAAACTGACTACTGGAGTATATACCCATGGCGGTTCCTTTGCTTTCTGGATTTGCTTGTTTGGACACAAGGGAGGGCAGCAGGGCCTCTAGGTTATTGAATACCACGAAATAGGTGAATAATAGCCCACAGAGGGCATGCCAATGGGAACAGGTAAAAGCCAGGGTGAGCTGGCATAGGCCCGTTATCAGGGTGGAGCCTACAAACAAGCTTTTCACTTGATGTTTTTTTTCTGCAATGAGGAGGCAGGGGATCATGAGTAAAAACGAAAAAATCATCAAGGGAAGATAAAAATGCCATTGCTCGGACAGATGATTCAAATGCATTTGTTCTTGTAAGAGGAATGGGATTGCAAAGAAGGTTGCTGTAAGAATAAAATGCTGGCAAAAAATGCCGATATTTAATCGTTGTAAATGTCGATTTGCTAGTGCTTGTAGAAACAGACCTTGACGGACAACGGGATGATGTGCTGAAGACGGATTTGGAATAACCAGGTGTAGTAAAAGCAACCCCAACAGTGCGAGTATCATGGTGAGAAAAAAAATACCAGAAAGCCCTGTGTAGAGAGCGATCGCAGGACTTATAATCATAGCGAGACTGAATGATACCCCAATGCTCATACCAATCACGGCCATGGCTTTTGTTCTTTGCCGGTCTTCTGTAAGATCGGCAAGTAACGCAATGAGCACGCTGCCAATGGCGCCCATGCCTTGTAGTGTTCTTGCAAGGATCATGCCCCCAATGGACGTGGTGAGGGCACCCCACAGACTGCCTAAGGCGAATAAGACAAGACCCAATGTAATGAGCGGTTTTCTGCCGAATCTATCTGATAACATTCCAAAAGGAATCTGCAAAAGTCCCTGGGTGAGCCCATAGGCACCTAATGCCAGACCAATTCGAGTGGGTGTGGCATCGGATAATTGGGTAGCATATACCGTAAATACAGGGATGAGCATGAATAGTCCCAACATGCGGAATGAAAAAAGAGCTGCAATGGGAAAAACGCTGTGTAACCAAGGTTGCTTCATAGCATAAGGGGGCCAGTGTGAAGGGTGAGCAGATGGTACAAAGATCGTTGCTCCGATACAAGGGGTTCGTTGGCTAAGGGGAAAAAAATGAGTGTGGTATTAGAAAATAAAGTGGCGTTAATCACAGGCGGAGCTCGAGGCATAGGGAAGGCAACGGCTTTGAAACTTGCTGAGGCGGGATGTGATATCGCCATTGTGTATTATAACAGTTCGGATGAGGCGGCCATATTGGTCTCAAGTATTGAGCAGTTGGGTCGTAGGGCTATTGCTTTGCAAGCGAACGTTGCTGATGCATCCTCTGTGAAAGAACTATTCGTAGCTTTTCGTGAACACTTTGATCGCCTGGATATTTTGATCAGTAATGCGGCCAGTGGGGTTCTAAAGCCAGCATTATCCATGTCGACGAAGCACTGGCGCTGGTGTATGGAAACCAATGCCTTGGCATTGAATCATTTAGTAACAGAAGGGCGAGTGATGATGCGTTCAGGCAGCCGAATCGTCGCTTTATCGAGCTTGGGTGCGCAGAGGGCTATTCCTAATTATGCGTTTATTGGTGCATCGAAAGCAGCACTCGAGTCTCTCGTACGATCACTCAGTCTAGAGTTGGCAACGTTTGGGATCAGTGTAAACAGCGTGTCTGCTGGGGTGGTCGATACAGATGCGCTCAAGCATTTCCCCAATCGTGAACATTTATTAGAGGAATACCAGGCCCATTCATTGGCCGATCGGCCGTTAACGCCCGGGGATGTTGCGAATGTGATTTATTTGTTGTGTTTGCCTGAAGCGGAAATGATCAAAGGCCATACGCTGTTTGTGGATGCCGGGTATTCTGTGGTTGGCTAGTGTTGAGGCATTAGTGATAGGAGGATCTTCCTTTTCTATCTGACTGTTGGAGCAATGCACCCATGGCGTTCACGGTTAAAGGTTTGCTGAAATAGTAGCCTTGACCGTAGGGGCATTGGTTTTTGATGAGAAATTGTAATTGTTCGGCACTTTCGATCCCTTCTGCAATGAGATTTAATTTTAAAATATTACCTAAGGAAATGATCGAGGCGATGATGAGATCGTCATTTTTATCTTTATGAATATCCATGACAAAGGATCTATCTATTTTTAGAGCGGTAATGGGTAGTCGTTTGATATGGCTGAGCGATGAATATCCTGTCCCAAAGTCATCGAGGGAAATGCCTATGTTCATGTGTGAAAGCTCATCGATGATCTTGTCGATGCTGCTCGAAGAGGACATGACCGTGGATTCGGTCAATTCAAATTCTAAGAGTTGCGGTGGTAGTGCGGTATCTTTTAATAGTTGTTTAACGAACGATAGTAATTCTTTGTGTAGCAATTGCCGAGATGAAATATTGATTGCTAATTTAAAGTGCGTATGCCCTTGTTTATACCAACGGCCAGCCTGTTCACAAACGTTTCGAAGTGCCCAATTACCAATATTCGTGATGAGCCCCATATCTTCTGCAATGGGAATAAAAACATCGGGCATGATGGTGCCAAGGGCTGGGTGCTTCCAGCGCATCAATGCTTCCATACCAACCAAGGTTTTTGTTTCTAATTGATAGATGGGCTGATAGCACATGAACAGTTCGTGATTATCTAAAGCGAATCTCAAGGCGTTTTCTAGAGAAAAGAGTTGAGTCCTATGTTTGCCAAAGCCATCAGGGCAATGTTGAAAATTATTTCGACCTAATTTTTTTGCAGTACACATGGCTGCATTGGCGCCTTGAAGGAGGACTTCTTGTCGACTGCTTGAAGCAGGATAGCAAGAGATACCAATGCTGCAGCTTACATAAAGGTTACGTGAAGTAACTCTATAAAGAGGCTTAAAAACATTCAGGATGGTTTGTGCAACGTGGCTTGCTTCTTGAGGGTGGTGTATGAAGGGGAGAAGGACTGCAAACTCATCCCCGCCTAGTCGCGCTAAAAACTCCCCTTGTTTTAAGCATCGCTTCAGTCGTTTGGTGATGTCAATTAAAAGTTTATCCCCCAGGGCACGTCCCATGTGATCGTTGATGTCTTTAAAGTTATCTAGATTTATAAATAATAAGGCCATTTGGGTTTTATGATGACGGGCTTCGGTGAGGCATTGTTTGAATACGCGATCAAATTGAAGACGATTGGGGATGCCGGTTAAGGGATCATGGGTGCTGAGTGTTGAGAGTTGCGATCGAGCGTCACAGAGTTTTTTTTGTAGTGCAGCCAGCCGGTTCATGGCAGTGATTTTTTGAGCCAAGCCGTGCTCGGTGATAGGTATGGTCAGGTAATCATCAGCACCTGCGGCGATGCCTTCTATAATGCTGGTATCATTGATTGTGTCGCTAATAAATACAATAGGGGTCCATTCGACTGTGTCGAGCGCACGTATTTCTTTTATAAATTTAAATTGATTTTTCTGATGTGCTTCTATATCTAACAGGATAAGAGTTGGTTTTTTTTCTAAAAAAAGTGGAATGGCTCGCTCATTGATGGCTATAAAGGTGATATCGTAGCCTAAGTTCTTCACAACGACGATTAGTTGCTCCCGCTCAAGTACCGTGTCATCAGCAACAAGAATAATCATGAGTTGTCCTGAGTGGAGGGAGTATACGTATAGTATAGGAGAAAAAAGAGTATTTTTTTGAGTGCAGTACCTTTTTTGAGGACTAGTGGCTTGCTAAAAATTTGTGATATAATCAGCCGTTTTGTAAACCTGGTGAGCGCTGAGGGTATGTCATGAGTGTAGAAAACGTTTATCCAAAAGTCAGAGAAATCATTGCCGATGTTCTCGTGATTGATGAAGAGGAAGTGCAGTTGAATCGCCGCTTGATTGCGGATTTGGGGGCGGAGTCCATTGATTTTCTTGATCTCGTATTTCAGTTAGAGAAAGAATTTAGTATCAAAATCCCACGAGGTCAGCTGGAAAAAAATGCACGTGGGGACTTGGCTGAAGAGGAATTTGAAAAAGGAGGTGTTTTAACGCCTGCTGGTATGACAGCACTCAAAAATTATTTGAGTGAAGTGCCAGAAGATCAATTTAAGGCCAATTTAAAAGTCAACGAAATCCCAATGCTTTTTACGGTAGAAACATTTTGTAAACTGATTGTTGGGGCGCTTCGTGAGAAAGCATAATGCGGTTTTTATTTGTTGATCACATCACGGCACTTGTTCCTTCAGTCTCTGTCCGAGGGGTAAAGCACGTTTCGCATCAGGATCCTTATCTTTGTCTTGATGCAACCGGTCGATGGTGCTTTATGCCCTCTCTTATCGGCGAGGCTTTAGGTCAACTGGCTGCTTGGAATGTCATGTCGAGTGGTGATTTCAAGCAAAGACCGGTTGCAGGACTAGCCTCTTCAGCCTGTCTGTACCGTTCGGCTTATGTGGGGGAGACCATCCTGTTGGAATCCCATATTGATAGCTTAGATGCGTCTGCCGTGCAGTATCACAGTGTTGCTCGGGTAGCTGATGAAGTGATCTTTACCATCGATGGCGCGCTGGGGCCGTTATTGCCTTTGGAAGAGTTTAGCGATCCGCTCGAGGTGCGTGAGCAATTCAGGGCGATATATCGCCCGGATGAACCTGTTCTGCTTGTGAGTAAGGGCGGTGAAGTCAGCACGGCGGCTAGGGTTCCTTCTATGGAGTTTGATAGCATCCTTGAGTGTGAGGGGCACATGAGGTTGTGTGCTGAGAAACGAATTTTGCCTGATGCATCGTATTTTCCGGATCATTTTCCTAGAAAGCCAGTGTTGCCTATGACCGTGTTGTTGGAGTGTATTTTGAATCTTGCAGGGACATGGGTTGCTTCTAGGGGGACTTACGCTGTCCGTACGCTTCGAAACATTAAAATGAGTGACTTTATCAAACCAAACGATCTCGTGCGTTGTACCCTTACTGTGAAGCACGATCATCAGGATGAACTGGTTTTAAGGTGCCGTTGTGAAGTGGAGGGGCGCCGCGTGTGTGTGTTGGAACTTCAGTTTTATCCTCAAGGGTGAATGCGATGCAAAAAAGACGAGTGGCCGTGACAGGATTAGGGGTGGTGAGTCCTTTGGGCCCGGATTTGCAATCCACTTGGACTCGATTGATAGCGGGCCATTCAGGGATTGCACCTATCCAGCAATGGGATGCGAGTGGATTTCCAACTCGAATTGGCGCAGAAGTAAAACCATACGTGTCTGCCCCTATGAAAGGCGGGAAACATCAAAAATATACCATGCCGTTTACGCGCTTTGCGTTGGATGCAGCAAGAGAAGCCTTTGAAGATGCGGGTATTTTGCCGACAGTGGCAACTGCTTCACGATGGGGGGTTGTGACGGGTAGCGGGATGATGACGGCCGAATTCGAGTATTTAGAGCGGTTTCAAAAGGCTTGTGCACAACAGGGCGTTCCAGACTGGGCACTTCTACAAGATCACTCGCAAGATTTTTTCAAACTGACTGATTTTGGAAAAACAGTATCCAACTCAGGACTTTCTTTGTTGATCCAACAATTTGGGATAGAAGGATATGCAAGTTCTGTCCATACGGCATGTGCCTCCGGTGGCCAAGCGCTTGGATTAGCGATGCAAGTGATCCGGCGCGGAGATGCGGATTATATGTTGGCTGGGGGATTTGACTCGATGCTAAACCCCCTTGGTGTATCCAGTTTTTGCTTGTTGGGTGCCTTATCGACCTACAATGATACACCAGAAACAGCCAGTCGTCCTTTTGATGGCACGCGTAATGGGTTTGTATTAGGGGAAGGAGCTGCCTTTTTAATTTTGGAAGAGTGGTCGCATGCCAAGGCACGGGGTGCTGCGATTTATGCGGAACTTGCGGGAGAGGGCAATACGTTGAGTTCCTATCGCATCACCGATTCTCATCCCAATGGAGATGGGGCCATTCAGGCGATGGAAGGCGCGCTCCGGGATGCAGGCGTGTGTGCTACGGATGTGGACTATATCAATGCACATGGGACGTCCACAGTCATGAACGATTTGAGTGAGACGAATGCCATCAAGGCGTTGTTTAAAGAGCAAATCCAGACTTTACCGGTGAGCTCCACTAAAGGTCAAACCGGTCATTTGATTGCTGCAGCGGGAGCCTTGGAAGCCGTGCTGTCTGTTCTTTCTATCAAACATGCGTTGGTGCCTAAAACGGCTAACTTGACCACGCCCGATCCGCTGTGTGATTTGGATTATGTGGTGGATGGGCCGCGGGAAAAGGCAATAGGTGTCGTATTGTCCAATTCATTTGGATTTGGGGGATCAAACAGTTGTTTGTTGTTTAAGCACCCTGACTTTGAAGGGGGTGCCTGATGGAAAAGACAAATCAACGTGTATGGATTACCGGCCGAAGCGCCTTAACGGCGTCTGGTGCAACTGATGAGGAGACCTGGGCGTCTATTTTGGCAGGGGAAAGTGGCTTAAGCGATATTCAGCAGTGGGATCTTTCTTCTTGGACACATCGGTTGGGTGGCGAGTTGAAATCTTTTCAACCGGGGGCGCTGTTGCCAGATAGAAAATTATTAAAAGTTATTTCGCGTCAAGATGTGATGGGCATTCATGCAGCTACTCAGGCTGTATCGCACAGCCAACTCATCCCTTATCGTGATACCTTGGATTCTCCAACTGAGTTTAATGAGAGAACGGCTGTTTTTGTTGGATCCCCTGGGAATAAGTACGTTCAGCAATATGATTTTTTACCATTATTAGCCAAAACAGGTGGGGAGTTGGTCGCGTTTGCTGAGTCGCTATTTAGTGAAGTGCACCCCATGTGGTTGTTGCGTATCTTGCCGAATAATGTATTGGCTTACACCGGGATCACGTATGGTTTTAAAGGAATCAACCAAAACATCACCAATCATGCTGTGGGTGGGACACAAGCCCTTATCGAGGCGTATCATGCCATTCGCCTTGGGGCGGCCGATCGGGCGGTAGTGGTGGCCTATGACGTGGGATTAGAACCTCAGGCGTTATATTATTATGCAAAATTAGGGGTATTGAGTGAGCGTCATTTAAAACCGTTTGATAAGTCTCATGATGGTACATTGTTGGGAGAGGGCGCTGCAGCGTTGGTATTAGAAAGTGAAGCCAGTGTGCAACGTCGGGGCGCTCGGTGTTATGGCGAGCTGTTAGGGGGGGGATCTGCTTCAGAAGCAAAGGGCTTGTTCTCGTTGGATGCATCAGGACATGCTTTAGCTGGCTTGATCAATCGCGTGTTGAAAACGACCGATCTCAATGCTGCAGATCTCGGCGTGGTGGTCGCTCATGGCAATGGCAACCCCAGTTCTGATCAGAGTGA
>CAMBHM010000020.1 GCA_945867185.1 Legionella genomosp. 1 | reverse complement strand
TGTGAATAGCCACTACGGCCTTCATACCGGATGCTTTATCAACTTTGAAGTGCAGTTCCCCAAAGTTATGAGACAAAGCGTAGTCTAGAAAGTCATCTTGTTCAGTAGCGGTGGTTGTTGAGTGATTAATAGCGTTAACGGACATCATGGGCGTGCTCCGTGAAAATGGATGTGCAGATGTTATAGACGGAATTGCGATTGAAATCAATCTCTGGTTGCCGTATCAAGAGGCATTGAGATACTCTTGTTGTTTTTATGGGTGAGTTGAGTCTTTTTATGAAGCAAATCGTGATAGGTCACCGGGGGGCTTCTGCTTATGCGCCTGAAAATACCATGGCGGCATTTCAGAAAGCGCAGGATATGGGATGCCGATTCATTGAGTTTGATGTGATGTTGAGCGTGGATGATGGGTTGGTTGTTTTCCATGATGAGACATTGGAACGTACAACGAATGGACGGGGTAAAGTGGCATTGGCAACCTTGGATTATTTACGTTCCTTAGAGGCAGGACGATGGGTTTCAAAGACCTTCGCTGGAGAAAAAATCCCAAGTTTACAGGAGACTATTGCTTGGCTTTCTGCTTCTTCGATGCATGCGAATATTGAAATCAAACCAGATAAGGCACGGATTCATGAAACGACGGCTGCAGTATTAAGTGAGATCACGCGGTATTGGCCCCATAACAAGTCAGCCCCTTTGGTGTCTAGTTTTGAAAGAGAGGCTCTGGTTCTTTGTCGAAGTCTAGCACCAGAATTGCCTTTGGGGGCATTGATTGATACTTGGGAGGAAACAGCCGTTCAATTTGCACGTGAACTCCAAGCGTACTCTGTACATTTGAATCAGCGAATTGTCACAGAAAAGCGTGTTGCTTCTTTAAAAGAAGAAGGCTTTGTGGTGTATGTGTATACGGTGAATAAGCGCCGTCAAGCAAAGACATTTTTTCAATGGGGGGTTGATGCTGTGTTTAGCGATTATCCTGATTTAATGAACAGAACGTCTCGTTTTTTATGGTGGTGATACGCGTTTTTTGGTTATTTTTTAGTGCATTGGCTTCGTTACGACTAGAAGCAACGCCTGTGGAAATTGTTTTTTGGCATTCGTTGGCGGGCTCCTTAGGCACTGAACTGGTGATCTTGGTAGAGGGGTTTAATCGACATCAATCTGTTTATGAGATCAAGCCCATTTATAAGGGCAATTACATCGAATCATTGACGAGTTTTGCTGCAGCTTTTCGAGCAAAGCAGGCGCCTGCTTTGATTCAAGTATTTGAGGTGGGTACGAGTGCGATGCTTACCCCTAAAGGTATCATCAAAGCAGTTGATGCAGTCATGCATGAGGCGCATCTTGCCTTGCCAACCGATGATTTTTTTCCTGCGGTCCGTGAAAAATATAGTGAACAAGGACAATTAATGGCAATGCCCTTGAACATATCAGTTCCGGTATTGTTTTATAATGCAGATGCATTGAAGCAAGTAGGTTACTCTTCTGAAAACTTCCCCAAAACTTGGGATTCACTGGAGCAATTAGCCAATAAATTACATCAGGCAGGATTTGCCTGTGCTTATACCAGTGCGTATCCCGCGTGGATTTTTATTGAGTCTTTTTCAGCACTGCATGGGTTGCCCATGGTCAACGCAGAGTCAGGACAAGCTTGTTATAATAATCCCGAGGTCATTCATCATCTTGAACGGTTAGTCGCGTGGCAACGGCTACATTACTTTGAGTATGGCGGTCGGTCAGATGAAGCCACTTTTCTTTTTACGAGTGGGCGTTGCCCACTGATGAGTCAATCTTCAGGGAGTGCGGCAGGGCTATCACAAGCGGTGTCTTTCAAAGTAGGTATGGCGTCATTGCCGATGGATCAGCATGCGTCGTCTTATCGACATAATAATGTGACAGGGGGGGCTGCGCTTTGGGTAGTAGCAGGACAAACGCGTGATGTTTATCAAGGGATTGCAGCTTTCATTGCCTATCTTGCAACCCCTTCCGTGCAAGCTGCTTGGCATCGGCAGTCGGGGTATTTGCCTTTGGGTGCAAGTGGGCTTTATCAATTGCCTAATACAGAAAAAGTACAACCGTCTCTTCAAATTGCAAAAGGAGACTGGGGGAAAGCGCCAACGCTGGGTTATCGGGTTAGATGGGGTGCGCAAGATCATGTGCGAGCAATGAATGATGAGGCTCTGGAGGCCATTTTTTCAGGGATGCAATCACCCCAACAGGCCATGGATGAAGCGGTTCGTCGTGCTAATTTGGTGATCTTACGGTTTAAATTAAACACCGGGTAGGGGATCTTACTGTTTGAGTGGGAAAGTCCTGATGAAGGATACAGGTAAGGATCGCGCCCTAAATGTTTTTTCTATGTTATTCTATGAAAGTTTATAACCCCTTGGATTACTAATCAATGCACAATGGCTCCGTCTTTTATACAAATTTTCTTATTTTTGCAGGGGCTGCTGTTTTTTCGACCGTGGCCTTGTATACGAAACAATCATTGTTGGTTGCCTATATTTTGTTGGGAGCGGCGTTGGGGCCTTGGGGATTGCAATTGATTCCTGATTTGAGTGCGGTTCAGCAAGTAGGTGAGGTAGGGATTGTATTTTTGTTGTTTTTATTGGGGTTACACCTACAACCTCAAAATTTGGTGCATATGCTTAGAAAAGTAACCTGGATAGCGATCTTCAGTTCTTGTTTGTTTGCTGCGTTGTCCTATCTTATCGGTCGTTGGTTTGGATTAACCATCACAGAATCGCTTATTCTGGGTGCTGCGATGATGTTTTCTAGTACTATCATTGGATTGAAGTTATTGCCGACAACGATTTTACATCATCAGCACACGGGCGAGCTGATGATCAGTGTGTTATTGATGCAAGATTTAATCGCTATCATTGTGTTGATTTTGATCAATGGAGCCGAAGAGGGAGGGGGGCTGGTCTGGAATGATCTACTGTTAGTCGGAGTGGCGTTGCCGGCTTTGATTTTGTTTGCATTCGTGGGCGAACGATACGTGCTGATGAAATTATTAGCCCGATTTGATAGAACACAAGAATATGTGTTTTTGTTATCCATTGGATGGTGTCTTGGGCTCTCAATTTTAGCAGAACGAATAGGATTGTCTGTGGACATTGGTGCATTTGTTGCGGGTGTTGCTTTGGCTGCAAGCCCCATCTCTTTGTTTATTGCGGAAAGTCTAAAACCATTGCGAGATTTTTTTCTAGTGATGTTCTTTTTTTCAGTAGGAGCGACGTTTAATTTTGGTTTTGCAGCGCAAGTTGTGATTCCAGCTTGCATATTGTCTGCTTTGATGTTGTTTTTAAAGCCGTTGTGTTTTCGTTGGCTTTTGATCAAATCAGGTGAAAAAAAACCAGTTGCAAAAGAGGTAGGGGTGCGCCTTGGACAAGCGAGTGAGTTCTCACTCTTGGTTGCAAGCATAGCTCTAGGCGCACATCAAATCTCAGATGCCGCTTCAAACCTGATTCAAGCAACGACAATACTAACGTTTATTGTGTCGTCCTATGTGGTTGTATTACGGTACCCAACGCCCATGTCGTTGTCGGATAGCTTGCGGAAAGATTAGGAGATCTTATGAAGTTTATAGTGATTGTGCTGTGTTTATTAAGCGAGCGATTTTTAGTGCGCACAAGCTTTCACAATCGCTTTCATTGGTTTGATGTGTATAGTCAGGCGATGGAGAGAGCCGTTTCTCGTCTTTCTTCGTTGCCATGGGTGATATTGTTTTGTTCTTTGATACCGATGCTATTGGTCCTTTTCTTGGCGTTGCATTTTTTTTCAAACGGGCTGTTTGGTATAGTGGGACTTTTCCTGAATATACTTGTCTTTTATGCCTGTATGGGCCCTGGCAATCCATTTTATCCCATTCGAATACCCAGCGAAGAAACGAGCAGTACGCAGGACATTAGACGATACTTAACACGAATGAATGGAGAACTGTTTGCAGTGATATTTTGGTATACGATTCTAGGCCCTTTGGCCGTACTTGCTTATCGCTTACTCTCGCTTTCGGAACCGCACCCTTTGGTGAGCCGCGTGGCTGCTATGACAGTTCAAAGTTTAGATTGGCTTCCTTCTAGAATGACTGCACTCTTATACATGCTAGTGGGTAATTTTCAAGCAGCGAGAGGTCGTTTTATTGCGCTATTTTTGACTGCACCTAGCGAGAATGCAAGGTTACTCCGCGAATGCGGTTCAGAGGCGCTTGGGCTAGGTGAGGATCAGTCTAAAACCATCCAAGATGCAGAAACCTTAGTGGAACATGCCTTGATTGCGTTGTTGGTATGGATGGCTTGTTTTACGTTGGTGGCTTGGATATAGGAAAAATCAGTGCAGATTGCCATGATCTTGGCGTATAATACATCATATTTTGTTATCTCTGTGGCGTAAACCAAGGAATTCACCATGTTCGATGAAACAAACACCGATCTTGATCCCATTGAGACGCGTGAGTGGTTAGATGCTTTTCAAGCGATAGCCCGAAATGAGGGGCATGAACGTGCTGCTTTTATTTTGCAAGCGTTGCTTCAACAAGCAGACGTGGAGGGGATGGCTCACGATAGTGTTGTCACCACGCCTTACAGAAACACCATCAAACCACATGAAGAAAAGCAAATGCCCCCAGATGAAGGGGTCGCAAAGCGGATCAGTGCCTTGATCCGTTGGAATGCGGTCGCTATGGTGGTTCGTGCGGGACAGTATGCGTCAGAGTTGGGGGGGCATATTGCAACGTACGCCTCTGCTGCAACGCTTTATGAAATTGGATTTGATTATTTTTTTAGAGGAGCGAATGCTGAGCATGGTGGGGATCTCGTCTATTTCCAAGGACACTCTTCGCCTGGTATTTATGCTCGTGCGTTTCTAGAGGGACGTCTTTCTGAGCAACAATTGGATAAATTTCGACAAGAAGTGGAAGTAGAGGGATTGTCTTCATACCCCCACCCTTGGTTAATGCCGGATTTTTGGCAGTTCCCAACTGTTTCGATGGGACTTGGGCCCTTTCAAGCGATCTATCAAGCAAGATTTATGAAGTATTTGGAAAATCGGCGATTGATTCCTGCAGAAGATAGGAAAGTATGGGCTTTTCTTGGTGATGGGGAGATGGATGAGCCAGAATCCGTTGGTGCATTGGCCATGGCAGGTAGAGAAAAGCTGGATAATCTTATTTTTGTGGTCAATTGCAATTTACAGCGATTAGATGGCCCTGTGCGTGGGAATGGAAAAATCATTCAAGAATTGGAAGGTATTTTCAGGGGAGCAGGTTGGAACGTCATCAAAGTTGTTTGGGGCGGCCGTTGGGACCCGTTATTTGCTTGTGATAAAGACGGGCTGATGCAAAAGCGTATGGAAGAGTGCGTGGATGGTGATTATCAAAGTTATAAAGCCAATGATGGCGCTTATGTTCGTGAGCATTTTTTTGGCCAGTACAGCGAATTGAAAAAAATGGTAGCGCATTTATCGGATGATGAAATTTGGCGGTTGAATCGCGGGGGTCATGATTCTCAGAAAGTGTTTGCAGCGTATGCGAGTGCTGTAGCGCATCGTGGTAGCCCAACTGTTATTCTTGCAAAAACCATCAAGGGCTACGGGATGGGGGCGGCAGGCGAAGGGCAGAACATCACACATCAGCAGAAAAAAATGAGTATAGAGCAGCTGCGGGCGTTTAGAGATCGCTTCAGTATCCCCCTCAGTGATGAACAAATCACTGAGGTTCCTTTTTATAGACCAGCGGAAGACAGCCCTGAAATTCAATATCTTCGGAAACATCGAGAAGCCTTGGGTGGATATTTGCCTGCTCGTTACACAGAAAAGACACCGTTGCCTATTCCGCCATTGTCTGCGTTTGCGTCGGTGACGCACCAACTTGGAGCTCGGGAGATCTCCACTACGATGGCGTTCGTTCGTTTGTTATCCATTTTATTAAAAGAAAAATCACTTGGCCCAAGAATAGTACCTATTGTGCCTGATGAATGTCGTACGTTTGGGATGGAAGGGTTATTCCGACAAATCGGTATTTATTCACCTGTGGGTCAATTGTACACCCCCGTTGATCATGAGCAAGTGATGTATTACAGAGAAGCACGGGATGGACAAATTTTAGAAGAAGGGATCAACGAGGCGGGCGCTTTCTGTTCTTGGATGGCGGCTGCCAATTCCTATAGCACCAATAAATTACCTATGATCCCATTTTATATTTACTATTCTATGTTTGGATTTCAAAGGATTGGTGATTTTGCTTATGCAGCTGGTGACATGCAAGCGCGGGGATTTTTATTAGGGGCCACAGCAGGACGGACCACGCTTGCAGGGGAAGGATTGCAGCATCAAGATGGCCATAGTCATTTGCTTGCTTCAACCATTCCTAATTGTGTGGCGTACGATCCTACTTATGCGTATGAGCTTGCGGTGATCATTCAACATGGGTTGGAGCGGATGTATGTGCAAGAAGATAATGTGTTTTATTATATTACGGTCATGAATGAAAAATACACGCATCCAGATTTGCCAGCAGGATCGGAGGATGGGATCATCAAAGGGATGTATTTGTTACAGCCTTGTTCTAAACCTGCAAAGAAACACGTGCGCTTACTGGGTAGCGGTACTATTTTACGAGAAGTGATCAAGGCGGCTGGGTTATTGAAGGATCAGTATTCTATTACTTCGGATATTTTCAGTGTCACCAGTTTTAATGAGTTGCGACGAGAGGGCCTTGCAATGGAACGTTCAAACCGCTTACACCCAGAGGAGAAGGCGAGAATTTGTTATGTCACGGAGCTCTTGTCCAAAGGTAAGGGGCCTGTGATTGCGGCTACGGATTATATGCGTCTATATGCCGATCAAATTAGGCAATTTGTGCCAGCACCCTATGTGACCTTGGGTACGGATGGGTTTGGTAGAAGTGATACGCGGGAGCGTTTGCGACATTTTTTTGAAGTAGATGCATACTTTATTGTAATAGCAGCATTGAGTGCATTGGTTGATGCAGGGGATTTACAGAAGTCAACCGTGTTGGATGCGATGAAACGTTACGGGATAGACAGCGAGAAAGGCGATCCTGTAACTCACTGATGGGGATGATATGGCTGAACCTATAAAAATTACTGTGCCTGATATGGGTGGGGCAGTGGGCGTGGATGTCATTGAAATCTTGGTGAAAGAAGGCGATGAGATTCATGAAAATGCGTCGTTGATCACCTTGGAGTCAGACAAAGCCAGTATGGAAATTCCATCGCCAAAATCGGGTGTGGTGGCTTCGTTAGCTTTGAAGGTAGGCGATAAGGTTTCAGAAGGCGATCTCATTTTAACGTTGCGAGAAACGGCGGAGGATCCTCCTAAGAAAGCCGAAGTGTCTAAAGAGGCAATTTCACAAACGCCTAAGCCTACGCCGCCGGAGAAGAACCCTCCCTTTGTAGCGTTACCAGCTGATTCAAGGGATGCTGATACTTCCTTGATTTCAGCAGGGCCCGCCACACGTCGATTGGCTCGTGAATTAGGGGTGGATTTGGCTGCAGTGTTGGGATCGGGTCCAAAATCTCGAGTCAGTAAAGACGATGTTATGCTGTATGTTAAAGAGAAATTGAATCAACCTAGCTCGGGATTTGCAGCGCCGAGCATGCCGTCGATTGATTTTAGTAAATTTGGTGGAATTGAGATAAAGCCACTGAATAAAATTAAAAAACTAACAGGGAGCTATTTGCACCGTGCTTGGGTTACAGTGCCTCATGTTACGCAATTTGATGAAGCGGACATCACTACTCTGGAAGCGTTTCGTCAAGCAGAGCAAAAAAAGACTCCAGGGATCAAGCTCACCCTATTGGCATTTGTTTGTAAGGTCGTTACGAAAGCATTGGCAGTATTCCCATCCTTCAATGCATCCCTTGATTCAAGTGGCGAGCATTTGATTTATAAGCAATATTATAATGTTGGGATCGCAGTTGAAACATCGGATGGTTTGGTAGTGCCCGTGATAAGAAAGGTGGAGCAACTGTCTGTTTTGGAGATTGCTAAAGAAATGGCGCGATTAAGCACCAAAGCTCGAGAGCAAGGGCTATCTCCGCAAGATCTCAGTGGTGGCTGTTTGACGATTTCAAGCTTGGGGGGGATTGGAGGGACTGCTTTTACCCCGATTGTGAATGCCCCCGAAGTGGCTATTTTGGGATTATCTCGATCTAGTATCAAGCCTGTGTATGAAGGGGGTAGTTTTGTGCCTCGATTGATGCTGCCATTGTCCTTATCTTATGATCACCGCGTGATTGATGGTGCTGAGGCTGCTCGATTCACACGATTTGTAGCAGACGGACTGGGTGATCTTCGACGAATTTTATTATGAGAGTCTGATATGAAAAAACAAATAAAAACAAATGTATTGGTTATAGGTAGCGGTCCTGGTGGGTATACAGCGGCATTTCGAGCGGCCGATCTGGGACAACGTGTGATGTTGGTAGAGCGATTTGAGACCCTAGGGGGCGTTTGTTTGAATGTGGGGTGCATCCCTTCTAAAGCGTTGCTACATACAGCCAATGTACTGGATGAAACAAAAGAAATGGCTGAGTTGGGGGTGACATTTGGGAAGTCGACAGTGGACAGTACCAAATTAGTAGCCTGGAAAAATACCGTTATTGCTAAATTGACCGGTGGTTTATCTGCTTTGGCCAAACAACGAAAAGTGGAACTGTTGATGGGCACGGCTGTTTTCATCAGTTCTCATGAAGTGTTGGTAGACGCCAAAGAGGGTCCCGTTTCAGTTTTGTTTGAACACGCGATTATTGCGGTGGGCAGTGCATCGGTCAGCTTACCATTCATTCCTGAAGACAAACGTATTTTTAGCTCCACAAGAGCCTTGGAGTTGGCGGACATCAAAGGTAGTTTACTCGTATTGGGTGGCGGGATCATTGGGCTTGAATTGTCTACGGTGTATGCAGCCTTGGGGGTCGATGTCACGGTGGTTGAGTTTATGGATCAACTGATTCCAGGTGCTGATCTGGATTTGGTGAGCGTGCTGCAAAAACGCATGACGAAGAAAGGGGTGAAATTTCTATTAAAAACCAAAGTAACGGCAGTGGAAGCGAAAAAAGACGGTATTTATGTATCGATGGAAGGGGCACACGCGACGACTGCACCGCAACGTTTTCAGCAAGTGTTGGTGGCGGTTGGACGTCAACCCAATGGTGCGCTCATTGCAGCAGAACGTGCAGGTGTTACAGTTGATGCACGTGGATTTATACCCGTGGACAAGCAAATGCGCACGAATGTGCCACATATTTTTGCGATAGGTGATGTGGTTGGCCAGCCTATGCTTGCGCACAAAGCCATTCCAGAAGGAAAAGTGGCTGCCGAAGTCATAGCCGGTATGAAGCACTCTTTCGAACCCAGATGTATTGCTAGCGTTGCGTACACCAATCCTGAAATTGCTTGGGCAGGTTTGACTGAAAAAGACGCGAAAGCTGCTGGTACGGTTTATGAAAAAGCGGTGTTCCCATGGGCGGCGAGTGGGCGCGCATTGAGTATGGGCCGAGGCGAAGGGATGACCAAGTTGTTGTTTTGTCCTAAGACCAAACGTATTTTAGGCGCAGGCATTGTTGGGTTGAACGCTGGAGAATTGATAGCTGAAACTGCTTTAGCCATTGAGATGGGGTGTGATGTTGAAGATCTCGCGTTAACCATTCATCCCCATCCAACGCTTTCTGAAACCATTGCAGGAGCTGCTGAGATCTTTGAAGGCACTATCACTGATTTATATATGCCAAAAAAGAAATCATGATTCGGCATGTTCGTGGCATGCAACCGACGGATCTAGAGGCGGTGTACGCCATCGAACGCGTTGCACATCGAGCGCCTTGGAGTAGAGATATCCTTTCTGATTGCATGCTTGTTGGGTATGATTGTCGGATCCTCGAGTCGATGGAGAACAATGCACCTACTTTGATAGCCTATATCATATCGCGCTATCAAGATCCGATGACGTGTCATGTTCTTAATATTTGTGTGGCCCCGTTGTTTCAGGGGCATGGTCATGGTGCCTTTTTGTTAGAGCATGTGATGCATGCGCCGCAACAATCGACGACCAATGCATTTGTGTTGGAAGTGCGCCCTAGTAATCTGGTTGCACTACAGTTATATCAAAAATTGGGATTTCAACAGGTCGCGGTGAAACGGGGCTATTATCGAGAAGATCCCATTCTTGAGGACGCCATTGTGTTGCGAAGAGAATTTTCTAGTGGGTCAAACAGTGCTTGAGGTTTGTGATCTTGGTTTTGATTACCCAGATAAATCACTTTTAAGACAAGTGCGATTTGTTGTTACGCCTGGTACTTTACTGCATGTGCAGGGGGACAATGGCGTTGGGAAAACAACTTTATTAAAACTTCTTGCGGGTCTTTTGAGTCCTTCAACAGGAGATCTTCGCTATGCAGGGACGTCCATTTACAACGATCTGAACCTATATCAGAAACAAATTTGTTATGTGGGACATCGTACAGGGGTTAGTCAACGCTTAACGGTTCGGGAGTATTGCCAATTTGATCTTAATGGTGTGGTGAGATATGAAGAGCGCCTGTGCTCATTGGGACTTAACGGATTAGAAAACGTGCTGTGTGGCTTGCTTTCTCAAGGGCAACGCCGCCGTGTTGGTTTGTTGCGATTAGGGGTGACTGAAGCCCCATTATGGTTATTGGATGAACCCTTTGCAGGCTTAGATAAAGACTCCACAGGGCTGCTGATGAGCCAGATCAAGACGCATTGCAGCATCGGTGGGCAGGTGGTTGTGACCTCTCATCATCCGTTGTCAACAGAGCAGCATTATGAGGTATATGGTCTGTGATGCGACGACAGATTTCTAGAGAATGGACTTTATTCAAACGACAACCGCAGGTGGTCGTGAATGCGAGTCTTTTCTTTCTAATGGTCCTGGTGTTTTTTCCATTGAGTATGCCATCCGATCCGAACGTATTACGTACGGTTTCTCCGGGTTTGGTTTGGATAGCGCTGTTGCTGGCTTTCTTATTATCAGCAGATAGATTGTTTCAGGAAGACTACGATGATGGCGTTATTGAACAATGGTTGGTTTCAGGGGATCCACTGACGTTATATGTAGGTGTTAAAATCGGCGTTTATTGGATCGGCCATGTGATACCTATCCTACTGCTTTGCCCCATATTGGCATTTTTATTTTCGTTTAATGTGAATGAAACTTTGGTATTGATGGGCAGCATTTGTTTTGGAACGCCAGCCATGGTATCCCTATGTGGGTTGGCTGCCGCTTGCAACACCGGATTTTTACATAAAGGGATGTTGATGGCCTTGATGGTGTTGCCATTAACCTTACCGCTCTTGATTTTAGGCAGTGGGACTTTGGCCGCTGCCATGCAAGGGCTACCAATCAGCGGTTATCTCGCCATCTTGCTTGCAATGTCCATGTTGTCTTTTTCGATATTGCCTATTGCAATTGCAGGCGTGATTCGAGCGGGATAGAGCGGGTTTATAAACCAGAGTTGGCAATCGCTTCTAAGAAGTGATAAAATTTTGCCTATTCTTTTGATGTAGACCGCGTGCAGTCTATCTTACTCTGATGTAGTTATCTTATGTGGAAATTATTGTACCAGTTGGCTTCCCCTCAATATTTTTATCAGATTTCAGGACGGGGGTTATCTTGGCTTGCTTCTGGGGCTTTCCTTTTTTTAATGACAGGATTTGTTTGGGGGCTTTTTTATGCGCCGCCGGATTATCAGCAGGGGGATGCATTTCGACTTATTTATGTGCATGTTCCCACTGCGTTTTTGTCGATGGCTATTTTTGCATTCATGGGATTTCTGGCGTTTTTGTTGCTGATTTGGCGAATTAAACTGGCTGGTGTGCTGTTGCGATCATCGCTATCTGTTGGGGCGTGTATGGCGCTGTTGGCTTTGGTGACAGGGAGTATTTGGGGTAAACCCATGTGGGGTGCTTGGTGGGTATGGGACGCGCGGTTGACTTCTGAGCTTATTTTGTTGTTTCTCTATGCTGCACTGCTCGCAACGGGGCAAGCGTATCAACAAGAAGAGCAAGGAGATCGAGTGGTTGCAATATTGACGTTGGTGGGTTTGGTTGATTTACCTATCATTCATTACTCGGTGTATTGGTGGAATACGTTGCATCAAGGGGCTACGATCTCATTGTTATCGGCGCCAAAAATTCATCCCAGTATGTTAGCTCCGTTACTGGTTACTTTGTTTGGTTTTGTGTTTTTTTCAATGATGCTAGTGCTTTATCAAGCAAGAACGAGCTTGTTATGGCGTGAACGAAGACAACGTTGGGTGAATCGTATCTTAGTAGGAGCTCCGAAATGAGTGTATTCACGGGAGAGTATGCGGGCTATGTGTTGTCTGCCTATGGATTTGTAGTGTTAGTATTCGCTGGAATGCTAGCGCGAGCGCGATGGCAACGGCATCAGACAACAAAGCGACTACAACAGTGGTTTCAAAGGGTTTAGCATGCGTGGTGCGCGGAAACGTAGACTAGGACTGGTGGTAGGGTTTGGTTTGGTGTTGACTTCGGTTGTCCTCTTGGTTCTATATGCATTACGTCAAAATATCAGTTTGTTTTATTCCCCGACACAAGTGGTTCTGGGGGAGGCGCCCTTACATCGTTCTATACGTATTGGTGGCATGGTGGTACCGGGGAGTATTATTAGACGCTCAACTGATTTATTGATTCATTTTAAGCTTACAGACTATCAACATACGATTGATGTGACTTATCGGGGCATTTTGCCGGATCTGTTTCGTGAGGGGCAGGGGATAGTGGCACAAGGATTTCTGATGTCACAACATCGGGTGCGGGCGACACAAGTATTGGCCAAGCA
>CAMBHM010000019.1 GCA_945867185.1 Legionella genomosp. 1 | reverse complement strand
CTTGTCGTCAACGGTGTACCTTCTTATTGGGGTTAGATTCGACAGCGGTGATCGCTGATTTCCCGCTGGAGTTGCTTTCTCTTTATAGGCCTGTATTAAGGTGTTAAGGAAGACATTGTTTTTTACCCAAACGACAAAATAGATCAAAGGAAGAGAGTCTCGACAATAATCAGATAAGGCAATCTCAAGCTCTTGAGTGTCGCTCATTATCCAGTCAAGAATCGTTTGATTACCTGAAATCACAGCAGGGACTTGTCCAGAGCCCCTATAGTATCTTATATTAGCGCAGTTCCTTTGGATCCAGTCATAGGTCTCCTTATTGTTCGAATAGCAGGCATAATAATAGAGATTATCACCAAATTTATCAGCTTTTAGAAGCGCTGGATGAGTGGTTTTAATCCACTCTAACGCCGCTATATTACCAGACCACGCAGCGTAGTGTGCAATATTAGCCCCTCTGTTATCTTCCTTTGTAGGGTCAAGGTTCCCTTCTGTTCCTGCAAGCGCATTCAGTTGCCAAACTGCCTCGATCTTTAACTTGTGAATCGATAGCCTGAGCGTCTCAGGTATATCGGGATGCGCTGTCAACGTTAACGCATCGGACGTATGATTCTTCAGTAGTCTATGGATTCTTTCAAAGTCTTCCTCCTTCAGGACAGATTGACACAGCAGTGTATTGTCTACGCCTATCTTAACCAACTGATGACGAGGGCTCTCAGGGGTTACAAGGGCAAGATCACCCTGAGCCTGTGTTATTCTATAGAGTTCTCTGTCTACGATGACCTTATCAACTGCGCTAAATTGTGCTAAAAAAGCCTCCGTGCCCTGACCATACCTCTCCCCAACGCGCATGCCTTGCAATTTTTTTCCAGCTTTAGCAACCATTTCATGAGAAGCAATGTTGAATGCTGTCTCTATCCTCAAGAGCTCTCTCGCTACTACCGTTGAACTCGCACCAAGACACTGCGCCCTAAACGTATCTCTCCACGTTGGTTTATCTAATTGCTTTTTCACCTCATCAATCCAAGCATCCGCACGTTTTGTGATGACTGTATTCACGGCTGTCTCTATACGATTCTGAGCGCACTGGATGACATGGGGATCGACACTGGGAAATTCCCTTGAAAACGTCTCTTTCCAGTTGAGCTCACCTAACAACTTCTCGGCACCCGAGATCATCGCTTTGATGCGTTCTTGAACTATTTTATAGTTACTCATCCAGGCTACGACCTCTGGATTTTTCGATGCTTTAGCGCATTGAGTGAGGCCCCTAAAGCCCAGGAATCTATCGAACGCTCTTTCGAACAATTCTGGATAATATTGATGTACCCATTTCAAGGTATCAAGGTTTCCTGAGCGTGCTGCGTAGTGAGCGATAGTATCATCAGTCTCTTCATCAGGCGTTTCGAAGAACCTATACTTTTTTACTCTTAGTGCCTCTAAAGCCTCTACATTACCTAACCATGCGGCGTAGTGAGCGAGGGTCTTTTTTTCTCTACCATCGAAGTCAACGCCCATTAGGTAATAATGAGAACCATAAGAACCATAATACGTAGGTACCCCAGGCTTTTTAAGGTTAAAGGTATTATCTATATTGTCATCGAATCGAACCGCTAGAAGTTTTTTAAACAGTAAGTTATTTCTTGTCCAAATAGCGTAATAATAAGCACTTCGGCCAGCCTTATCTACTTCTTTTTGCTCAGTCAGTGCGCGACACTCTTCATCGCTCCACTCTAATTTACAATCTGAAATGATCTTGTGTAAATTCTCTGATCGACCCTGCTGATCCAAAAGCTCTGACTTACGTTTTGATAGGTCTTTATTTTTGGTTAGAGTCTTATAAAAATCATCATCGCCTGACCAAGCCGCGTACGTCTCAATACCACGACCTTGATAGTCGTAAAAGATGAGAAAGTTTTGATACATAACGTCATCTAGCATCCACCGTAATTCTCTCAGATTACCGGCCCAAGCGAGATAATGGACAGGGGTTGCTCCTCTCGAATCATGAGTAGTTCTAAAGATCTTCCATGAGTCCCATGAGTAATCCCTTATTGATGTCGTCCCAGCCAATATTTCTATTTGCCAGGCATGTTTGATTTGTAACGCATCCATAGACAAGCCAGATCGATCTGAATCAGGAAGCCTTAAACGTGTGGATATATGATTTTTTAATAATCGATACACTTTCTTACGTTCGAGGTCTGTTGTCATGAGTGACAACCACTTAGTCTCCAGTCCTATCTCAATCAGTTTTTCGTTCCAGTCAACTGGCGTCGACTCAGCATGGTCTTCGGCCATTTTTCACACCTTTCTGTGTCTGTTACAAAAGAGTATAGACCATTGTTTAAACTTTTTTCTGGATGACTGGGCTCCTTATGAATCCTAATCTCACTGATACCGTTGCCACAGGAACGCAAAGGTAGATCTTACGAAGCTGGTTTTTTTAAGAGATCAACTAACACGAAGAGCGCTTCAACCAGTGGTATTATCGTTATACCATCTACATACTGTTTTTGGGCACCACCTCTCTCGCAATCGATGAAAGATTGACTGCCCCACCTTTTATAAATTACAGCATAGCATGTTTTATGATAGATGATAAAAAATCCTCGAATATTGTACATTCCACAAGAAGGGATTGCATACTGTGCACGGCCATAAATATTGTTTGACTAGAATCCCAAGGTATGACGCTCTGATTCTAATTTTGGAATCTCTTCGCAGTGTTCTAATTCCACCCAATCGATGATGGATTTATTGATAAGATCCTGACCTAGGTAGCGAATTGCTTCCATTTCGAGATGAGCCAGTGAAAGGTCTTTTCTATCCATAAAATAATACTGCAACACGAGCAATTCATCAGCTGATAAATTGCGCGCAGTGACTACATACTCTTTTAAAGGTCGGATTTCATTTTCAATGATCCATGCTCTATAGTCAGGGGATAAATCATCATAAGTGTCGAGAAAAGCGTCTGCATCATGAAAGAGGGACTCTTGATCAAATTCAGCCATTTCCATGAGCAAAAGATATTTACTCAGGTTATCAGGATATTGAATCAACATCGACACGAGGACTGTTCGCCAATGATACTTAGGCCATTTCTTTATCATTTCCAGGAGGCTCGTTGCACTCAAAAACTCAACTTCATAAATCACGTTGAGGGCAGCTGCACTTTTTCCAAGATTGCGCTCTAAAGCTAAAGTTAAAAATTTAATAAATTGGCGGGTCAATAGAGATGCTTCGTCTGGGAAAAATTGATTAATAAAAGGCGTTAATTGAGAAGTGGCTTGCAAAAGCTCTTGAATCAATTCGTTCGCTTCTTCAAAGGTCAAATAGTGATCTCGTATCAGCTGAACAAGGGTCTCTGAAACCAATTCTTTAGCGGTCTTTAAAATGTCACGAAGAAGAACCACTCTACAAGAATATTCCTCAGGAAGCATTGCCAGCATGGTTAAGCTCATGGAGAGAAGCGAAGGGGTAGCATCGAAGGTGATCGCTGCATTTTTGGCATGTTTTGCATTTCTTATGAAACGCATGGCGCTGATATGTCCCGCATGAAACGTAGCCGTTAGGAGTTGATATTGTAGCGCGTCATCCGATGAGTCACTCAACTGCGGGTGATTGAATTCATTTGGAGATTTAAAGCACATAGAAACAAGAACTTCTTTCTTTGAACTCTGTAAAAGGAAGCGTACTTTATCTTTTGAGCTCATGTCATGAGGCATTGTCCTACTCTCTGATGAAATCCATGGGAAAAACGTGCAAAAATCTATAAAGGGAATCTTTTTTAACCGGCTTTGTGTGACGGAATTTAAAGCATGATCGGACGGCCTTCTGGGGGTCTCTGGATGACCAAAAAAACCCAACGCGCTAACAGATGCTGTCGAGAAAAAGGCCTCTTTTAATGGAGTAGGGTGCTTTTTTCCCTCTGAAAAATCCAATGCATTGACCATGGCGACGTCTAATAATCCTTTGTCCACAAGTTTTACAAAATGAACCCGACAGGACTCTCTAAAACGATACAAATGGCCCATAGGATTCGCCGGGGAATATACGGCAGGCTCAAGCAATACCACATTCATAATAGATGGGTATGGCTTTTCTTCCAGAGTTTCGCCCCTGCACCCCCGATTCAGAGACTCACGGCATCTATCATACTTCACGGCCTTCTCTTGCTCCGATATGGGCAACCACGAACAGATCCTCACCCCTTGTTTGCCATGCGCACTCGCAGCAATCATAAGACTTGCACCAAGCTTCAAGAGATCTGCTAAGGTGTTGATATCATCAAGTGGCGCATCAGACCAAGCATGATGCAATGCACGGTAAAATGGGTTCTTTTCAGTCGGATCATATCCCTCTAGCAATCTTTTCTTACAGCTCACGACGAAATCCCGCTCGTGAATAGCAGGCCCCTTTCTATGGAGGCTACTTGGAATATGAAGATATGAAAGAATGGCCATGGCGAACTCGGACATATCGGCTCTTCGATCATCCCAATGCACTCTTTCCAAAAGGCATTCAATGGGGCCAAACATGTTCGCAAAGGGGCTCTCAATGGTGCAATTTAATTTGAGTTTCAATTTAGAAGCTACCAGAATGCCATGAAGATGCCCCGTATATTCTATGCGTTTATCAAGAATACACTTAAAAAAAGAACCTAAAGCCGGTAAAGTTATTTTATTGGATAGAAACAGCCCAACACCAAACAACATATAATCGTAGTAAGGTAAATGATAGATGAGTTCTACGATTTCTTCAGTGGCTGAAGAACTTTCCAAAAAAGCCGTAAATTGCCAAAAACTTTTCAATAAAAAGACTTCATAGAGCGGGCGCTCGCGAAGTGAAACGATACGAGTGATGATTTGTGTTTCGTCCAGCATGTCGCACTTCATCATCGGCACACGAACCTCAGATTCAGCTATCATGCCCTCTAAACTCCAACCAAATACCTCGCCTGCCGTCACATAGGTTTGAAATGCGAGCTTTGAGGGCATAGGCCCTTTTTGAGAAGTCCAAGGGTAAAGGTAAGGTGCTTCCGTTTCACTAAGAGGGGCTGGCCAAAAAATTTCTTCTTGACGATTTCTATTTCGAACGCATATCTCAGGTTCACCCGCTTCTTGAGGGATGGAAAGCATCAAGTGTAATAACTGCAAAGACGTCTGAGCATGTGTCTTTAAATTCAAAGAAAATCCCATGCGTTCATCACGGGTATTTAAGCGAAACATCCTGTCTTGAAAATAAAAAAACTGATGAGAAAATCGTGCTGCCAAATCGACTTCATGTTGTTTTTCAAGTAGCTCATCCGTGATAGCCACCACGATGCCCAATTTGAAATAATGATCACTGATCATCAAGCACGATGCTTTATAACGAAGCCAATCCAGATTCATTTCTTTGCTTTTATCAACAGCTGCACCAATCGGCATATTATTCTCTCAAACGGTTATCTCATTCTGAATCAGGAAGCCTTGGATGATGGTGACAGGAACGTTAGGATCGTTTGATTTTTTCTTTTAAACCTATTAAATATCTCAGGGCTCGAATGGCTTCCTTGGTCCGTTCATGATGGTTGACCCGCTCGGTGAGACAGTCTAGGTTTGGGGCTGAAATGATACCGTTACCAATTAATAGGCCATCTAGCGTAAGGGTTGTAAAGCAGGCTTTTAGATGGTCCAGAATGAATTCATAATGATCGGTACTACCCTTTAGCAGTAAACCCAATGGCAGATAGCCATCGTAGGGGTGATGTTGATGATACTGTTGTATGACGGCTGGTATTTCATAGGTACCAGCCTCAACCCTTTCTACAGTGTGCTGATATCCTGCTTGATTTAGAAGGTGTAAGCAATGGTCTAGTTGTTGTGTTGCCAGATCGGTGTAATAATTTGACCAAACAACCAATATTTTATTTTTTAACACGATAAGAGCTCACAAATGTGGATGTTCTTTATGAGTCCAGTTAAGAATGCAGATTAGCTCATTGCAAAGATGCGCCACCAGATCTAGACCACCTATCCATACCATATTCATCAGTTGCAAAGGAGCCTGTTTGGGGTGTGTAAAAAAAGAAAACATAATCGTCCTTTGGATTGGTGGCCAGAGCTGGAATCGAACCAGCGACACAAGGATTTTCAGTCCTTTGCTCTACCGACTGAGCTATCTGGCCATAAGACGGGTGTATTAGACTCCGAGAACGGGTATGAGTCAAGTGGAATCTTGTTCAAATAAATTTATTCAGGTCGGTAACCTGCAGGTTTCTGAGATCCGTCGCCAAAAAAATAATTTTTCATTTCATCTTGTAAAAAAGTACGTGATTTTGGATCGAGTAAACTCAAGCGATATTCATTGATCAACATGGTTTGATGCCCCACCCACAAGCTCCATGCTTGCTTTGAGATGTGGTTGAAAATACGTTCGCCTAAGGGGCCAGGAAAGGGTGGGGACAACATCCCCTCTGCTTCTTGTTGTAGTTTTTCACAAAATAATAAACGTGTCATAGGGATCCTTATTAAAGCAGATCTTGCGAGTTGCTGCTTGAACGTATAGGCTTAAGGGGAGTTAGTTGTTATTCTATCATTATAGCGTGCATGTGATCTACACTGTTCGCTGTTCAAGGAGGAAGCGATGAAAAATTCAAAATCTTGCAGCACTACTGCGTGTTGTTGGGCATACCGGCATCAGTTGTTGGGGCTTGTATTCTTGGTGTTGGCGGCTTTTCTGACCGTTATCACTTGCAATGGATTGGGTATCTTGGCCATGTTTTTTACAGGTATAGTCTTGTTGTGCCATAAACACCTCTTTTGTCATTGCCCGCACTCACATTGCCATACCCATGGTGAAGGAGAGGATGCCCCTTTCTGTGATAAAGAAGCCGCTCCTGCTCCAAAAAAAGCAGCTGCTAAAGCAAAGAAATAAGATGAAAGCGTTCTGTGGGTGTTTTTTATTTTTGTATGCCCTGTGGGGATGTGCTGCGCGTCCAATGACCATGCAAGTAGATCCCCATGCCACGCAGTTTACGGTTTCATTGCCAGCAAATCCTACGACCGGGTATCAGTGGGCTTCAACAGCTTATGATAAATCCTGTGTCACGCTCAGTAAGCAGACATTCTTGCCTCCTAAGACCCATCTCATAGGGGCTGGTGGTGTGATGACCTTTGTATTTGTTGTGAGCAAAAATCGATCATGCCTTCAGAAAACCACGCTTTCTTTTACGTATAGTCGGCCTTGGGAAAAAACAAAAGGAACGAGGCAGCAAGTGCTTGTTCACTTCACAGGGATGCGTTGATAAGGCAAGTATCTTGGCTCCCAAAACAGGGTTTGAATGCGGGTAGTGAGATCATCATCGCACTCGGCAAGGCCTGTTTCTATCGCGGTTTTTGCTACGGCTATAGCGATTTGTTTTGCAACCAACTGCGCGTCATCTAAGGCGGGGAGCAAGGGTAGAAAGCTGTCCTTTTTGCAGGGAGCAAAGTGACTCAGTGCGTCTGCTGCAGCCCAAATCATGGCTTTAGAGAGCCGTTTTGCGCGGACTGCTAAAATGCCTAATCCAATCCCTGGGAAGACCAACGCATTGTTACATTGGGTGATGCTGACTGAGCGATTTTGAAATTCCACAGCAGGGAATGCTGTACCGGTTGCAATCAGGGCTTTCCCGTTACTCCAGGTTAAAATATCTGCAGGTTGTGCTTCACATTTTTCATCTGGATTGGATAAAGGGAAGATAATCGGACGCTCACAATGGGCGCACATGGTTTCAATGATATCTTCGGAGAAAGCACCTGGTTGTGCTGAGCAACCGATAAGAATAGTTGGTTTGATGTTGCGTACGGTATCGGCAAGAGAAGGTGTTTTTTTATCGTGCATCGACCATCCGACTATCTCTGTTTCTTGTCGTGCAAAGGGTTTTTGTGCGTCGGTGAGCGTATCATCTGTTGCCATCAACAACCCTTGACGATCAATCAGCCAAAATCGACTGTGGGCCTCGGCGCTAGATAGCCCTTGTCGAACGAGCGCGTCAACGATTTGTTCACTGATACCCGTTCCAGCAGAGCCTGCTCCAAAGACGACAAAGCGATGCTCCAAAAGGGGTAGTCCTGTGATCTCTGCGGCGGACAGTAGCGCTGCCAAGGTCACAGCGCCAGTGCCTTGGATATCATCATTGAAGGTGCAGAGCTCATCTTGGAAATGATCTAATATTCGTCGCGCATTGCCGCGTCCAAAGTCTTCCCAGTGAAGGAAAGCGTTTGGAAAATGGCTACGAATACTGCTGACAAAGGCTTTAATGAATTGATCATAGGGCTTACCATGAATACGCTCATGACGATACCCAAGGTACATAGGATCCTCTAATAAGGTTTGGTTATTAGTGCCTACATCTAGAAAAACAGGGAGCGTTCTCGTCGGATCAATCCCCCCACATAAACTATAAACCATCAGTTTGGCGACTGGAATATCCATTCCGCCAATCCCTTGATCGCCAATCCCAAGCACGCCTTCGCCGTCGGTGACCACAATCAAGTCGATCTCTGGATTGGAGCGGTTTTCTAAAATTTCATCTAATTGGTGGAGATCAGTATGAGTGATATAGAGCCCTCTGGGTTGCCGATATTCTTGACTGAAAGATTTGACAGCACTGCCTACAATAGGTGTGTAGATGATGGGAATCATCTCCCCCAAATGCCGACTGACGAGCTTGTAAAATAGGATTTGATTTTTATCATGAAGATTATTGAGATAAATATTTTGTTGTAAATGAGAGGTGTAACTGGAGAATTGAAAATACGCTCGTTTGACTTGCTCATCCAAGGTTTCCACGCGATGCGGTAATTTCCCCAATAGACCGAAGATACGCCGTTCTTCTTGAGTAAAGGCAGTTCCTTTATTCAGTTGTGGAGTAGTTAGTAACAATTTGCCACACAGGGACGTTTCGATAATGCATTCGCCAGTATGGTCGTCGCGATGTAGGGTAAAATCTAGCATGAAGGGGATCTTCCTTTGTTTTTACGTATACGATCGCATGAAATTTGCTTTTTTTCTATAAGAAAGTTCAGTTCTATGATAATATGTCTATAGTTTGAACTTTTTATTTGTTTTCTGTGAGGTAATTTCATGACTTTTTCCACGCTTGGCTTGTCTGAGCCCTTATTACGTGCTCTGATTCAGCAAGGTTATGAGACACCCACCCCGATACAAACACAAGCTATTCCCGTGGTATTGCGTGGGGACGATTTACTGGCTTCAGCACAAACAGGTACGGGTAAAACCGCAGGATTTGTATTGCCGTTGCTCATGCGGTTGACTGAAAAACCCCGTGCGAAGCCCAATCATGCAACCGTATTGATTTTAGCGCCAACAAGGGAGCTGGCTGCACAAATTTATCAAAGTGTCGTGGATTATGGGGCACACATGAACCGCAGTGCTGCTGTGGTATTTGGGGGGGTAAAAATCAACCCTCAGATGATGAAGTTACGAGCAGGGGTTGATATGCTTGTTGCAACGCCAGGTCGCCTTTTGGATTTGTATTCACAACGCGCTATTCGATTTGATACGCTAGAGACGTTGGTGCTCGATGAGGCCGATCGCATGTTGGACATGGGGTTTATTCATGACATCAAGCGGATCATGGCGTTGCTACCTAGCAAACGTCAGACGTTGTTATTTTCTGCAACGTTTTCAAATGATATTTGTCAACTGGCCAAAGCGTTTTTAAAAAATCCTGTTGAAATCAGTGTCGCACCCCGAAATATTGCAGCGGTCTCTGTGTCTCAGTTGGTCCATCCGGTGGATAAAGCTCGTAAAACAGAGTTATTGAGTCATTTGATTCGAAGTCAAGCTTGGGATCAGGCCCTTATTTTCTCAAGAACAAAACATGGTGCGAACAAATTGGTGAAGTTGCTTGCACTAGATGGGATTGATGCGCTCGCGATTCATGGTAATAAGAGTCAATCTCAGCGAACCAAAGCATTGGCTGACTTCAAAGGGGGCACGGTTCGTATTTTGGTTGCGACAGATATTGCAGCTCGTGGGATTGATATTGATCAATTGCCAAGAGTGGTTAATTTTGATCTGCCCAATGTAGCAGAAGATTATGTGCATCGTATTGGTCGAACAGGGCGAGCCGGATCAGTTGGGCAAGCCATTTCTTTAGTGAGTGCTGATGAAGCGAAACAGTTGCATGACATTGAACGATTGATAAAACAGCGGTTAGAACGAGTAGATATTGATGACTTTGAACCAACGCATGGGGTGCCCGTTGCTTCTAGCCCCTCAAGGTCTACCTCACAAAGACCTAGCAAAGCGCCCATACGATCAGGCTCCCGGTCTTCTAAATGTTCAGCAGGCGGTCGTTCACAACCAGGACGTACCGGACAGTCTAGATTTCCACGACGACCTTGATATCAGCGCGCGGGGACGACAGTCCTAGGATTCAGAGTCGCGAGGTAAGATTTTCTGAGAAGAGCGAGTCAATTTATTCAAAGTGATGGTACACTACGTGTTTTTATCTTTAGTGTGTGCTATGAAAAAATATCTATTGTTTCTATTGTTACCTTGTTCGTTGATGGCAAAAGCCCCACCGGATTATCAATTGCATCCAACCTTGTTGCAAGCAGCATTGGCACAGTGTCCAGCGACGCCTCCAACTGTATTGAGTTGTGATCAGCTAAACGAGATAGCCGTACAAGTGAATGTATTGGCCTCTCAATTGCGCTCGAGTCCGCAAGGGTTTGGGCAAATTATTTTGTCTCTACAAGAATCGATTGCCAAACAAGAGTTGGCTTTACAACAAGGAGAGCAGAATCAAACAGCCCTTGCGGCTTTGGCCGAGAATAAACGACAGTTGGCCACCCGTTTGGCAGTGGTAAAATGGCTTGAATCCCCAGTGAGCGTTTGATGAGAATATTATTGAGTAACGATGATGGCGTCCTGGCTCCAGGATTACGCGCCTTGGTTCAGGAGCTTTCTACATTTGCTGAGTTGGAGATCATGGCGCCTGATAGGAATCGAAGCGGGGCGAGCAACTCGTTGACGTTATCGCGACCTTTACGAGCCAGGCAGCTTGATAATGGACATTATAGCGTGGAAGGGACGCCCACGGACTGTGTTCATTTGGCGTTGACAGGTTTTTTTGATAAACCCTTTGATTTGGTGGTTTCAGGCATTAATGAAGGCGCTAATCTGGGCGATGATATTATTTATTCGGGCACGGTGGCGGCCGCGATGGAAGGACGATTTTTAGGGTTACCAGCCATTGCAGTGTCTATGCTAGGGGATAATGGGATCTATCATTATGATACAGCTGCACGCTTGGTACGCCAGCTTATTATGAAGCTCAATACGAACCCCTTGCCCTCAAAGACGATTTTAAACGTCAATGTGCCGAATGTGCCTTTTGATGAATTAAAAGGGATTGAAGTCACGCGCTTGGGAACGCGTCATGCGGCAGAGCCAATGGTGAAGGAACACGATCCCAGGGGACATGCGATTTATTGGGTGGGGCCTGCAGGCCCTGAAGCGGATGCTGGGCCTGGCACTGATTTTCATGCAGTGAATCAACGCAATGTGTCGCTTACCCCACTCCATCTTGATATGACCCACTATAAAGTATTTGAGCAAGTTTCCTCTTGGACAGAGGGTATTTTATGAGGCGCTGGGCACGCTTTGTAGGGTGGGCTTTACTGTTCGGTCTGAGTGGTTGTGGTACGCGAGAAGTGCTTGCTCCGGTTGTGGAATTACAATGGCGTGCTACCAATACACATGCGAGTGAACACATTGTCGCCCGCGGCGAAACGCTATATGCGATTGCGTTTCGATATGAAAAAGATTACCGACAATTGGCTGTTTTGAATCACCTGCCGCCTCCTTATACCCTTCGTGTAGGGCAACGTGTGCGATTGCAGTCCGCGAGTTTTTTACGTCGACCGCCGCCCCCTCTTAGCTATACTCGTTCGACGCCCCAACCGGTGGTCAGATCTATTTGGCATGCCTTACCTCTACGACAAGGGGCAGGTGCTTGGGTTTGGCCTGTACAGGGCAAAGTGGTGGCTTATTACCGCCCGGATCAAGGAAAAAAAGGCATTGATATTGCGGCAAGACAGGGAGAGCAAATTCATGCGGCTCACAACGGCGTGGTGGCATACGCCGGAAATGGACTGGCGGGGTATGGCAATTTGATCATCATCAAACATGATAATCATTATTTGACTGCGTATGGTAACAACCAGAAAAATTTGGTTCGAGAAGGGCAGTCGATTCGTGCAGGACAAGCCATTGCTATCATTGGGGTAGTGGATAGGCGATACTGGGGGGTTCATTTTGAGATTCGCAGAGCCGGACAACCGGTTGATCCCATGCGTTACTTGCAAAGGGGAAGGTAAATCTCTTATGGTATATACTAATAGGTCTATAAATAACCTTATAGCAGGTGAGACATGTGCCCACACGAAGAGCAAAAGGATGATGCGTTAGAGACAGAACAGGATGTCCTATCTGCGGAGGATGAGCCGGTTGAGCTGGAAGGGGAAAATGCCCTTGATCTCAGTGAAGTGCTTCAAAAAGTCGAGCTAGAGGATTTGAGCCCGCATGATTTTTCTGATAAGACCGCGTTTCCCTCTTATCAAAAGGGCAAGCATCTAGAAAAGGTGATGGATGCCACGCAATTGTATCTCGGAGAAATTGGCTTTTCTCCATTGCTGAGTGCTGAGGAAGAAGTGCATTACTCAAGACTCGCCTTGCAAGGAGACGGGGCCTCTCGTAAAAAAATGATTGAGTCTAATCTGCGCTTGGTGGTAAAAATCTCACGACGCTATCTCAATCGTGGGTTGCCTTTGTTGGATTTGATAGAAGAAGGCAACTTAGGTTTGATGAAATCCGTAGAAAAATTTGATCCCGATCGGGGCTTTCGATTTTCGACCTATGCAACGTGGTGGATCCGTCAAACCATAGAGCGGGCCATCATGAACCAAACGAGAACCATTCGATTGCCAATTCATGTGGTTAAAGAGTTGAATGTATACTTAAGAGCAGCGCGTCAGCTCACGCAGACCTTAGATCATGAGCCGAGTCCAGAAGAAATCGCTGACATGCTAGATAAGCCCCTAGAAGAAGTGCAAAAAATACTGGGGTTGAATGAAAAAACAACCTCCGTGGATA